>NZ_DAMAGB010000004.1:0-210638 GCF_031995485.1 Janthinobacterium sp. | reverse complement strand
AAATGCTGTAGCCATCGTCTTCGATATCGCCAAAGCCCTTGCTGATCGAGAACGAGTTGCTGGCGCCGCCTTTTTCTTCCGGACGCGAGTACTTGGCGTTCAGTTCCAGTGGCGCTGCGCCTTTTTTCAGGATGAAGTTGATTACGCCGGCAATCGCGTCGGCACCGTACAGGGCCGAGGCGCCGTCGGTCAGCACTTCGACGCGTTCGATGGCGGCCAGTGGAATCGAATTCAGGTCGATGGTGGTGCCCGAGTTGGACGGCGCCAGGCGGCGGCCGTTCAACAGCACCAGGGTGTAGGCAGCACCGATATCGTGCAGCGAGGCCGTGGTCACGCCACCGCCACCGCCGCCGACCGAATCGGCCGCCACGGAAAAGCCCTGCATGGCCGGGATCTGCTGGATGAAATCGGTGACAGTGGTCACGCCGGATTTCTTGATGTCTTTCTGATTGAACGACTGCACCGGCAGCGACGCTTCGGACGCGATGCGTTTGATACTCGAGCCCGTCACTTCCACGCGCTGCATCGGTGCTTCTGTTGTTTCTTGCGCATACGCAGCATGCATGCCGAGGGCAAGACTACCGGCAAACATGACGCGCAACGAACGCGCGATGACATTTTCGACCATGGTTTGAAATTCCTTGTTCTTGTAATAGACACGGCAATTATCTGGAGATAACTTGTTGCCTTATGATAATTAATTTGCTGCTATCCAAATTGGCCAATGAAAATTCGGAATATTTTCAGGCCCGCCATCAAAACATTCACACAGTAAATTGTCAATTTCGTGTCGTAATTTTGGACAGAATGCAACATTATTTTGTTAGATTTACATTGCTTCAGTAATAAAATAACGCGCGCTCTTGCCAGCCGCGCGAAGGCGCGTAAAATAAAACGGCGCACAGCATCGCTGCTGGCGCCGTCATTGCTCCCCGCTGGTCCTGCCTGTGTTTCCGCTGTTTTCCCTTCTTAAAATGTATAGCTGCCGCGCAGATACCACGCCCGGCCGACCGGATCCGTATAGCGCGGGTCATAGCCTTTCTGGAACAGCGTGCCCTGATTTGAAAACGGCGGTTCGCGGTCCAGCAGGTTTTTCACGCCGGCCGTCAGCAGCCAGCCTTGCCGCGTATAGCTGGCCGACAGGTTCAACAGGCTGTACGATGGCACCTCGTGACGGAACTGTTCCTCGA
Organism: Janthinobacterium sp.; assembly: GCF_031995485.1. Taxonomy (NCBI): domain Bacteria; kingdom Pseudomonadati; phylum Pseudomonadota; class Betaproteobacteria; order Burkholderiales; family Oxalobacteraceae; genus Janthinobacterium; species Janthinobacterium sp. Next base: position 209,448 of record NZ_DAMAGB010000004.1, on the reverse strand, counting down.
CGCTGTTCTGGTCCGTATAGCCGGACTTGAACGCCTGTGACAGGGTGGCGCCCCACGCCCCCAGGCGCCAGTTGAGGGACGCCGTATGCTTCCAGCGAAACACCGGATTGTTGTCCGCATAGCGCCCCACGTTATGGATGAATTGCCCGTCGCGTTCGTTCTGGTAATCGTATTGGTGGGTCCAGGTGCCGTCCACTGCCAGGCTGAGGTCGCCATACCCGCCGCCGCGCCACAGTCGGGCATTGAGGCTGACATCGACGCCATCCGTTTTCACCTTGCCCAGGTTGTCGTTCAGGTCGAGGATGGCGTATGGCGAGCCGTCCGGGTTGCGCAGGAACAGCGCCTTGTATTTTTCGTAGTTGCCGAAGATCGATTGCTCGGGCAGCGAGGCAATCTTGTCTTTCAGGTGGATGTTCCAGTAGTCGACGGCGAGGGTGACGTCCTGCACGGGTTCGAGCACCACGCCGAAGGCAAAAGTCTTCGATTTTTCCGGACGCAGGTTTTCATTGCCGCCTTGCAGCTTGTACTGCTGCAGGTCGCAATCGCGCAGCGGATTGGCGCCAGGCTGGGGTACGCCGCCCGGGCACAGGATCGGATCGTCATAGCTGTCGTTGGTATCGTTGCGCGAGGGCGGCGCATTTTTTTCAAACAGCGTCGGCGCGCGAAAGCCGGTGCTGGCCGAACCGCGCAGTACCAGCCGGTCGCTGGCCTGGTAGCGCAGGCCGACCTTCGGATTGGTGGTGCTGCCGGCGTCGCTGTAGTGGTCGAAGCGGGCTGCCAGCTGCACTTCCAGGTTCTTCACCAGTGGCAGGTTCAGTTCGCCAAATACGGCTTCGATATCGCGCGAGCCGGCTTTTGAGAGCGAACCGGACAGGCCCGAACTGGCGGCCTGGCCGGCGATATCGCGGTTGACATTGAATGCGGCCTTTTCACGCCGCAGCTCCATGCCCAGCGCCAGCGCCAGTGGCCCGCCGGCCAGTTGCGCCAGCTCCCGGCTGCCCTTGAAATCGAAGCCGGTGGTGGTGACCTTGGCGTTCTGCACTTCGCCGCGCAGGGCGGTGCTGGCCAGATAGGCCTTGCCGGCCGCATCCTGTTCGCCGAACGGGTTCAGGATGCCGTTGAGCACGCCGGCGGCAAACGACGCATCCTGCACATAGCCGCCGGTAAAGTCTTCCGACGATTTGCTGATGGCGCGCGACAGCGCGCCCTGGTAATCCCATCCGGCCAGCTCGCCTTCGAGCGCCAGCACCAGGCGGTCGGCCTTGCCGCGCGAGTCGATCTGGCGCTGGCCCGCTTCCACCGGGCGCCAGTTGACGCTCAGCGGCTGGCCCGACAGTCCCGGCTGGGCCGGCACGCCGCCCGCATTGCCCGGGTAGTACGGGCTGCTGCCGGGCAGGATCAGTCCCGTTTGCGGCGGCGGCGCCGTGCGCGCCTTGACCTTGTTATCCGAATGCAGATATTCCAGCGTGGCCAGGTGGCCGCCGCCGAGCTTGAAGGCGCCCTTGCCGAAGAAGGCGAGCTGCTGCTGCGCCGGCAGGTCGTCGATCTGGCGCGTGTAATCCTGGCGGCAGGTGCCATTGGCGGCGGCCACCGACAGCGGCGGCAGGCAGCCGCTGGCCGCGTAGGGGTTGCCGGCCAGGCCGGCGCCGCCGTTGGCGGCCGCATCGAAATAATTGCCGGGGAACGTGGTGCCGCTGGTGATCGACAGGCCGCGCCCGGGAATGATGCCGGTGCTGGAAAAGGCGCGGTCCTGGGAAGTGAGTACCTTCTGCTTGTGATAGTCGAGTACGCCGAACAGATTGTAGCCATCGGTGTCGAGCTGCCCGGTGCCGCTCGACAGATTGACGCGGTGTTCGTCCGCGCCCCGGTGTTCGGGCGCGATGGCCTCGGCCGTGATGGTGGTGGTGTTGACGGAGCGTTTGGTAATGAAGTTGATCACGCCGCCGATGGCGTCGGTGCCGTAGATGGCCGAGGCGCCGTCGCGCAGCACTTCCACCCGTTCCAGTGCGGCAATCGGGATGATGTTCAGGTCGACGCTGGCGCCGTCATACGGATGATTGGCGATGCGCCGGCCATTGAGCAGCACCAGCGTCTTGTCGCCGCCCAGGCCGCGCAGGTCGGCACTGGCCTGGCCGCCCGTGGGCAGGCCGCTGGTATTGCCGCCGACGGCGTTGCCGCTGCCCATGCTCGATGCATTCGACGGTATCTTGCTCAGCACTTCCTGCGCCGTGCTCAATCCTTGCTTGGCAAATTCCTCGGCCTTGAAGATGGACAGCGGCGTGGCCGTTTCCGACACCAGCCGCTTGATCGAGGAACCCGTCACTTCCACGCGCTGCATGGCGGGCGTTGCCGTGTCATCGGCGGTTTGCGCCAGCGCAGCCTGGCTGGTGGCGGCCAGCATGGCGGTGCAGAGCAGGCGTAAGGATGGCGAGGGGATGGTCTTGCATGTCATGCGGCTCTCCTGTTGCGGGTTGTCGGCCGGATGGCCCAGAACCGACTTTGACAGCCGCGACAACAGGAGGATTTGCGCTAACGCAACATGCAACTTTACGCAGGGCTTGCTGGCGGATACCTGTATCTGCGCAGCCACACCGGCATAAAAAAAGGCGGTGATTGCTCACCGCCTTGCAGGCTACATTACGGCTGTGACCAGCTTAGTTGAAGGTGTAGCTGGCGCCAAGCTTGAAGTAGCGGCCGATGGCGCCGCTGGCGTCCATCGGGTTATAGCTCATGCCGCCATAGGTCAGCGGATCGAGCGGCGCGACCTTGTCGGTCACATTGTTGATCGACGCGTACAGCTGCACGTGCTTGCTGACGTTCCAGCGTGTCGACAGGTCCAGCGTGGTGAACGAGGCCAGTTTGCAGCCATTCGGTGCATCGGCGCCGCTGGCCAGGTGCGAGGCGCACAGGTCGCCGGCGAACAGGACGTTTTTCATGTCCGAACGGTAGTTGACGACGCCACTGAGATTCCAGTTGCCGATGTCCCACGAACCGGTCAGGTTGATCTTGTTCTTCGGCGTGCCGGCGCAGTTCGACGTGTCGCAGTTGCCATGCGTGCCGGCATACTGATAGCGTACCGTGTCCGACTCGGCGCGCACCCACGAGGCAACGTGGGTCCAGGTCAGGCCGAACATGGCGCGGCCGTAGTCGCCGAGGCGCACGCGCTGCTTGATGTCGAGGTCGACGCCCTTGATTTCCGTGAAGCTGGAATTGCGGTACGGCGCCTTGGTGATCAACAGGGTACCCGTGCCCGGCACGACCGCACCGTTGATGGTCAGGTTGTTGTCGGCGCGGATGGCGGTCGGCAGGGCGGCGGCCTGGTTGTACGGCAGCGGGTTGATCTCGTTTTCACGCTTGATCTTCCAGCCGTCCAGCGACAGGCTGGTGCCATCGAACGGATCCCAGACCAGGCCCAGGGTGTAGCCCTTCGATTGTTCCGGTTTCAGGTTAGGGTCGCCGATCTTGACGGCCGCCACGGAAGCGGCGCAATCGGTCGAGGTCGCGCCTGGCAGCGGAGTGCCGTTCGGGCAGCGAATCGGATCGCGCACGGTCGAGGTGCCGGTCGATTGCGAGTCGGCATTGCTTTCGGCAGGACCCGGCGCACGGAAGCCTTCCGAGTAAGTGCCGCGCAAGGCGAAGGTCTTGAGCGGCGTCCACTTGGCGCCCAGTTTTGGCGTGGTCGACGAGAAATGGTCATATTTGTCGTAACGCACGGCGCCCGACAGTTCCACGGTCTTGATTACCGGTGCCAGTACTTCCAGGTACACGGCCGAGACCTTGCTGTCGCCCTTGGCGGCAACATAGCTGGAGTTGATCTGGCCCGTTTCGGTGCCCGACAGCGATGGATTGTCCAGCTTGTCGCGGCGGTGTTCGGCGCCCACCGCCAGCCCCATGGCGCCGCCCGGCAGCTGCATCAGCTCGCGCGTGGCCTTGAAGTCGATGATGTCGAGCTTGGTGGTCGAGTCCGAGGTGGCATTGGTCACCATCGCGGCGTACAGCGAGGCGGGATTGCGGCCCGCCTGCGCGCCGATGTAGTACGGGAAATACGGGCTGTTCGGATTGCCCAGCGCGTCCTTCACGACCGCCATGTTCAGCATGTTGCTGTAGTCGAGGTGCAGCTTCGATTCCGAGTGCGTATAGCCGGCGTCGTAGTCCCAGCCTGCCGCCGTGCCTTTGACGCCGAGCACGATGCGGTTGAATTCGTTGTTGGCCGTGCGCGTGCTCGCGCCGACATCGAAGGCCTGGTAGCGCACGCGCACCGGCACGCCGTACGGATTTTGCGGATGGTTGGCGGCCAGCACGATGGTGGTGCCGGCGCCCGAGCCGTAGTTGATCACGCCGTTCGGATTGCTGGCGTTGGGCGGAAAGGCGATGGTCGGCGTGATCGAGGGCGGAATCAGCGTAAATGCGGTGTCGCGTTTCGAGTAGCCCGCTTCCGCATACACCTGGGTATCGGAATTGACTTGCCAGGTGCCGCGCGTGTACAGGTTGATCGATTCGATCTTCGGCTGCATCGAACGGAACTGGTCGTGGTGCGACAGGCAGCCGCCTTTGGGGTCCTGCGGCGAGGAGGCCGACAGCGAGGCGCAGCCGGGCAGCGACACATAATTGAGCGTGTTCGGATCGCGGATCAGGCCGGTCGGAGCCGGACTCACATCGTTGGTGCCATTGATGTAGCCGCCAGCAAACTGCGTGCCGATCGGATAGCCGTATTCGCGCAGGTCGGCCTGGCCGATCCACTTGCGGTCGGCGCGGTCGCGGTTCATCAGCATGGCCGACTTGCTGTATTCGGCATTGAAGACGAAGTTGTATTTGTCGTTTTCCAGGTCGCCCTTGCCGAAGGTCATCGAGGCACGCTGCTGGTTGCCATCGTGATCGCCGGAAGTGCCGGCATCGGCTTTCAGGGCGACGCCCTGGAAATCCTTGCGCAGGATGATGTTGACCACGCCGGCGATGGCGTCGGCGCCATAGGTCGAGGAGGCGCCGTCTTTCAGAATCTCGATCCGTTCGACGATCTGCATGGGAACGGTGGACAGGTCAGTAAAGCTTTTCTGGCCATCATCGGCACGCGCGAACGGCGCCATGCGGCGTCCGTTCAGCAGCACCAGCGTCGAGGTAGCGCCCAGGCCGCGCAGCGAAATCGCCGTCGAGCCTGCAGCAAAACCATTGCCGAAACCGGTAGGCAGCGAGCCGGCGCCATCGGCAGTCAGGGTTTGCAGGTATTCGGCAACGGTGGCCTTGCCTGATCGCAGCAGTTAATCGCGGCCGATTACCTGCACCGGCGAGGCGGTCTCTGCCGTCGCGCGCTTGATGCTCGAACCGGTAATTTCCACCCGCTGCACACTGGCGTCCTGTGCCATTGCCGGGACTGCCATCAGGCCCAGGCTGACTGCGGCCATGCTGCCCGAAAACATTCGTCGTACCGAACGGGACATCACTTTTTCCATCATCATTATCAACTCTCCGAAAGTGGCTTTGCCTGGCCGGTGTACGGCCAGATTGTTTGTGATGAACCCTGACTGCTGCGTCGGCAATCCTGTCATGCATGGCATTTTCAAGGCGGCATGCAAGACACGATCAGACCACTCGGCAAGCAGCGCGTCAACGCGGCACACGGACTATTCGTCACGGAAACAACAGGCCGGCACGATTATTTTTCGGTTTTTTTTATTGCAATTAGGGGAATGTTGCAGCGCGATGCAGGGGTTTCCATCCATATCAAAAATTCTTTTCATTCTTGCATGTAAGAGTTTTTACCAATAACTAATAATGAAGAGTCCGCTTTACTTTGTTGCACTGCCGCATATTTAACAAATGCCGCCCTGCCGATCCGCGTCGCTGGTGACGCCGCTACGGCTTTTTGCCTGGCCGGCGCAATATGCGTTATCGTTACGCGTTTTCCGGCAGGCAAATTCGTCGGCTGCGCGGAGGCAAAACAAGGCACAGATCTTGCGTAAGTGGAGAAGTTTTGGCGGCTGCATCCTGTATCCCAGGCTGGGCCAGTACAAACGCACCAATACGGTGCGACAGACATGAAGGGTATTACATGAAGTCACCTTGGATGCGGCGTTTGGCGCTGCTCGCCTTGCTGGGTTGCTCGCCGCTGCTGGCCACTGCCGACGCCCCTGCCGCCAAGCCGGTCAAAACGCTGCGCTACATCCTGCCGGCCGCCGAAACGGGTTTCGATCCGGCCACCGCGCGCGATCTGTATTCGAACCACATCACGCAAGCCGTGTTCGACACCCTGTATACCTACGACTACCTGGCGCGTCCGGTCAAGGTGGTGCCGGCGGCAGCGGCCGCCATGCCGGAAGTGTCGAGCGACGGCAAGACCTATACCATCCGCCTGAAAAAAGGCATCTTGTACACGCCCGATGCCGCGTTCGGCGGCAAGCGCCGCGAACTGACGATGGCCGACTATGTGTACTCGTGGAAGCGCCTGTTCGATCCGCGCCTGGCCTCGCCGCACAGCTGGCTGTTCGAAGGCAAGGTGGTCGGCCTGGACGAGCTGGCGAAAGAAGCCGCCAAGTCGAACAAGCTCGATTACAACAAAAAAGTGGCAGGCCTGGAAATCCTCGATCCGTACACGCTGCGCATCACGCTGACCAAGACCGATTTCAATTTTCCGATGATCCTGGCCTATGTGCCGACCGCGGCCGTGGCGCGCGAAGTGGTGGAAAAGTATGGCGACGTGAAAGGCGAGGTCGGCTCGAACCCGGTCGGCACCGGCTATTACACGCTCGGCGAATGGACGCGCGGCAACCGTATCGTCCTCAACAAGAATCCGCAGCATCTGCCGGAAACCTGGAATTTCCTGGCCGGCGACGATCCGGACGACCAGCGCATCGTGCGCCAGATGCAGGGCAAGTCGATTCCTGCCATCGACCGCATCGAAGTGACCGTGATGATCGAAGACCAGTCGCGCTGGCTGTCGTTCCAGAGCGGCGGCACCGACGTGTTCTGGCTCGACGGCCCGCTGGCGCCGAAGGCCATGCTGAACGGAAAGCTGCGTCCCGAACTGGCCGAGAAGGGCGTGCAGCTGTCGCGCCTGCTCGATCCGGAGATCAGCTATTACTACTGGAATATGGAAGACCCGGTGCTGGGCGGCTTCAGCAAGGAAAAGATCGCGCTGCGCCGCGCGATTGCCATGGCACACAATATCGACGAAGAAATCCGCATTATCTGGAACGGCCAGGCCAAGCGCCTCGACTACCCGATCCCGCCGGGCGTGGTCGGCTACGATCCGCACTATAAAAGCCTGCTGCAATACGATCCCGTGCTGGCCAACAAGCTGCTCGACAAGTTCGGCTACAAAAAGGGCGCCGATGGCTGGCGTACCTTGCCGGACGGCAAACCGCTGGTGATCCGCTATGCTTCGCGCAATGAAGCCAACGGCGTGCTGCAGGCCGAGATGTGGCGCAAGACCTACAACTCGCTGGGCATCCGCATGGAAAACGACCGCATGATCTTTTCCGATATCTTGAAGACGGAAAAGCAGTGCAAGATGCAGACGCGCACTGCGCCGTGGCTGGCCGACTATCCGGACGGCGACAACTTCATGCAGCTGTTCTACGGCCCGAACACGCACCAGAACAACAATGGCTGCTACCAGGACCCGGACTACGACAAATGGTATGCGGCCAGCCAGGCCATGCCGGCCAGCCCCGAGCGCGACGAGCTGTACCATAAAATGGCGCGCCGCCTGGAAGTCAATGCGGGTGCCCTGATCGGTTACGCGCGCTACCGCAACATGCTGGCGCAGAAAACCGTGCTCGGCTACAAGAAGCATCCGATCCTGTTCCAGGAATGGGCGTATATGGATATCGACAGCAACAGCGCGCCAGTAGCTCCCGCTGCTGCCGCGGCCAAATAAGCGCGGCTTATAACAACAAGGAATCATTATGTTTGCTTATATCCTGCGCCGCCTGTGGCAGATGCTGCCGACCATGCTGGGCGTGGTGCTGCTGGTGTTTATATTGTTCAACTGGGTCGGCGGCGACCCGGCGTATATCCTGGCCGGCAAGATGTCGAGCGCCGAGAGCATCGCCAATATCCGCCGCCAGCTGGGCGTCGACCAGCCCTACTATGTGCAGCTGTGGATCTTCATCAAGCAGATCGTCACGTTCGATTTCGGCCAGAGCTGGGCCACCGGCGAGACCGTCTCGCATATCATCACTTCGCGCCTGGGCCCGTCGATGATGGTGCTGATTCCGCTGACCGTGCTGGAAACGTTTTTTGGCGTAGCGCTGGCGCTGGCGATCGCGTTTGTGCGCGGCTCGCTGACCGACCGCGCCGTGATGATCGCCTGCACGGTCGGCATGTCGATCTCCATCCTGGTCTACATCATCGTGTTCCAGTACGGTTTCGCCTACAAGCTGGGCCTGTTCCCGGTACAGGGCTGGGGCGACAGCTTCTGGGAAAACCTGCTGCGCTATTCGACCTTGCCAATTTTGATCGGCCTGGCCGTGTCGATCGCGCCGACGCTGCGCCTGTTCCGCACCTTCGTGCTCGACGAAGCGAACCAGGACTATGTGCGCACGGCGCGCGCCAAGGGCCTCAAGGAAGGGCGCATCATGTGGGTCCATGTGCTGCGCAACGCCGCCATTCCCATCATTACCTATGTGATGTCGAACCTGCCGGCGCTCTTGATCGGCGCTTTCCTGCTGGAACGCTTTTTCGGCATCCCCGGCATCGGGCGTGAAGTGATCCTGGCCGTCGAACGCAGCGACTTCCCGGTGATCAAGGCGATCACCGTGTACGTTGCCGCCGCCACCATGCTCTTCAACCTGCTCACCGACCTGATGTACCAGGCGGTCGATCCCCGTGTCCAACTGAAGTAGAAAGTGACGATGTCGAAACCTCATACATCGCCCGGCCTGTGGGCCCTGGCGTGGCGCCGTTTGCGCGGCGACAAAATTGCAATGGTATCGCTGGCCGTGGTCGGCGCGTTTTTCCTGCTGGTGCTCGCTTCCGCCAGCGGCCTGGTGGGCGCGAACTGGGAAGATGAAGTGGCGGTCAGCTATGCGCCGCCGACCTTTGCCGGCGCTGATCCGGTGGTGGCCGGGGTTGACGGCGCGATACCCGTGGCCGACGAGCGCAGCCTGCCGACACCGGTCAACGTGCTCGATCCTCTGGCCGACGATATTGCCGAACTGCGCGCCCAGATGGGGAGCAACCCCTCGGCCGGCGTCGAGATGTACGGCGTGACGGACCCGCTGGCCGACGACATCACGGCCTTGCGCGGCACGATGGGTAAAACGAAAAAAGTCATCGCCCACAAGGCGGCGACCCTGCCGTTTGGCGCCGACAAGTGGGGCCACGACGTGCTGCAGAAAACCATCAAGGGCGGCGAGACCTCGATCGTGGTGGGCCTGGTGGCGGCCTTGCTGGCGGTCGTGCTGGGCACTATCTTTGGCGCCGTCTCCGGCTACTTTGGCGGCCTGGTCGACGATTTCTTCAACTGGTTCTACAGCATCTTCACCTCGATTCCGTCGATCCTGATGATACTGACGGTGGCCGCCGTCTTGCAACAGAAGGGCGTGCTGACCATCGTGCTGATCCTGGGCCTGACGGGCTGGACCGGGCCGTACCGCCTGATCCGCGCCGAATACATCAAGCACAAGGCGCGCGAATACGTGATGGCGGCCGATGCGATCGGCGCCTCGCACTGGCGCAAGATGTTCTCGCATATCTTCCCCAACGTCAGCCACGTGGCGCTGGTGCAGATGTCGATCCTGGTGGTCGGCTTCATCAAGGCTGAAGTGATTTTGAGTTTCCTCGGCTTTGGCGTGCCGGTCGGCACCGTTTCGTGGGGCAGCATGCTGAACGAAGCACAGAACGAACTGATCCTGGGCAAATGGTGGCAGCTGACCGCCGCCGCCGCGGCGATGGCCGTGCTGGTAACGGCGTTCTCGCTGTTTACCGATGCCTTGCGCGATGCGCTCGACCCCAAAGTGAAATAGGAGTGCCCATGGACCAGAATAACCTGTTGGAAGTGCGCGACCTGCGCGTCACCTTCCGTCTCGACAAGAAGACCACGTTCGAAGCCGTCAAGGGCATCTCGTTCAACGTGCCGCGCAACAGCACGGTGGCGCTGGTGGGCGAATCGGGCAGCGGCAAGTCGGTCAGCTCGCTGGCCGTGATGGGCCTGCTGCCGCCCGACAACACGATCATCGATGCGCAATCGGGCATCTTCTTTGGCGGACGCGACCTGTTGAAACTGTCGATCGCCGAGCGGCGCAATATGTGCGGCAAGGATATCTCGATGATCTTCCAGGAGCCGATGTCGTCGCTGAACCCGGTGTTTACGGTCGGCTTCCAGATCGCCGAAGTGCTGCGCCAGCACATGGGCATGAACCGCAAGCAGGCGCGGGCGCGCACGCTCGAATTGCTCGATGAAGTTGGCATACCCGACCCCGCCAGCAAGATCGATGCGTATCCGAGCCAGATGTCGGGCGGCCAGCAGCAGCGCGTGATGATCGCCATGGCGATCGCCTGCGAACCGAAACTGCTGATCGCCGACGAGCCGACCACGGCGCTCGACGTGACGATCCAGAAGCAGATCATGGACCTGATCGCCGCGCTGCAGAAGAAACACCAGATGTCGGTGCTGTTCATTACCCACGACCTGGGCCTGGTGGGCGAGATCGCCGACCATGTGATCGTCATGCGCCACGGCGAAGTGCGCGAAACGGGCGAAGTGCGCCAGGTATTCGAGGCGCCCAGCGACGCCTACACCAAGGCGCTGCTGCATTGCCGCCCGTCGCTGGACGAGCGTCCATGGCGCTTGCCCGTGATTGCCGACTATATGGAAGGCAAGGCCGGCCCCGGTGTGGAAATCAAACAACGCTCGCGCGGTTATACGCCAGGCGACGAGCCGGTGCTGGTGGTCAAGAATCTGAGCAAGAGTTTCTATATGCGCGAAGGCCTGTTCGGCAAGCGCGAGTTCCAGGCCGTCAAGGATGTATCGTTCACGCTGCCGCGCGGCAAGACGCTGGGCGTGGTAGGCGAATCGGGTTCCGGCAAGACCACGGTGGGATTGACGCTGTTGCGGCTGCACCAGGCCACCGGCGGCACGGCCATGTTCCATGGCAAGGACCTGATCGCCATGCCGAACAAGGAATATTTGCCCTATAAACGCCGCATCCAGATCATCTTCCAGAATCCGTATGCGTCGCTCAATCCGCGCTTTACGGTGGGGCAGATTCTCCTGGAGCCGATGCGCATCCACAAGATCGGCGCGAACGACCAGGAACGCATCGCCAAGGCCTACTGGCTGCTGGACAAGGTCGGCTTGCCGGAACAGGCGTTTCACCGCTATCCGCACGAGTTCTCGGGCGGCCAGCGCCAGCGCATCGCAATTGCGCGCTGCCTGACCATGCAGCCGGAAATCCTGGTGTGCGACGAATCGGTGTCGGCGCTGGACGTGTCGGTGCAGGCGCAGGTGCTGAACCTGCTGCAGGACTTGCAGGATGAATTCGGCCTCAGTTATATCTTTATCTCGCACGATCTGTCGGTGGTGAAATATATTGCCGACCAGGTGATGGTGATGCATCAGGGCAAAGTGGTGGAACTGGCGGATTCCGACGAGCTGTACCGCAATCCGGTCCATCCTTATACGCGTACTTTACTGAGTGCCATACCAAGAGGTGTGCAAAATTGATGCGGCTTTTGCGGTAAGATAGCGTCATGCCCAACCTTATCTTCCTGCTCGAACATTACGGTATCCTGATCGTCTTCGGTATCGTGCTGGTGGAGCAGCTCGGCCTGCCGATTCCCGCCTTTCCCATCCTGGTGGTGGCGGGCGCGCTGTCGGTCGATGGCGACATGAATGGCGCGCTGGTGCTGGCGGCGGCCCTGACCGCCTGCCTGATCAGCGACCTGACCTGGTTCAAGGCCGGCCGCTTTTTCGGCAAGCGCATCCTGCGCCTGCTGTGCCGTATTTCCCTGTCTCCCGATTACTGCGTCAGCCAGACCGAAGACAAGTTCAAGCGCTGGGGTCCGAAAGCGCTGATCGTGTCCAAATTCGTGCCCGGCTTTAATACCATCGCCGCGCCGATGTCGGGCGCCATGGGCACGCCGGCCACTCGTTTCTTCCTGTATGCAGGACTCGGCGGCTTGCTGTGGTGTAGCACCGGCATCCTGGTCGGCGTGGTGTTTCACGCCAGCGTCGAGCGCGTGCTGGACCTGCTCAGCACCATGGGCAGCACGGCGCTGCTGATCCTGGCGACCTTGCTCGGCATGTTCCTGCTGTATAAATACCTGGAGCGCCGCCGCTTCCGCCAGGCGCTGCAGGTCGAACGCATCACGATCGGCCAGTTGCTCGACCTGATCGAGCAGGGCGCAGAGCCGCTGATGGTCGACGCGCGCAGCGCCACCGCGCAGGCGCTGGAACCCGCCGTGCCGGGCGCCCTGTTTTTCAATGGCAAGGAACCGGTGCCGGCCCTGATCGGGCTGGACAAGGACCGCCATATCATCGTCTATTGCAGCTGCCCCAATGATGTAACGGCTGCGCAAGTGGCCAAGCTGCTCAATGAGCACGGCTTCCACCGCGCCAGGCCGCTGCATGGCGGCCTCGACGCGTGGAACGCCGTCTACCGCTCCGACGAACCGGCGCCGGCCGGCCTGCTGAACGAAGGCCTGGCTTCCTGAACTGGCGTTGAAAAACGGTAGTAATAATACGAAAACCGTCTCAAACGGTCCGTTGCCAGGCATGCGGGCGGGCAGATACACGTCTGTCTGCGGCCTTGCTGGAAACATGGCTTGCTGCCTGCAATAACACCATAGCGTGCTGCTGTGCAGCATGGTTTGCTGGCATAGCCTGAGTGCAAGCGCTCACCTTGTTTTGATGCTATGAGGTAATTATTGCCGGAGTTTCCTTGTTTGGAGTGGAACTACCAACAAATGCGCCTTTTGATGTACTTAAACTACAAACTTTGCTTGCCTCGAAGCTCATTCATCCTTTAAGCTTGGCGTCCCACGCGTCCCACTTATACTTACAATCATGAGCGCACCTATTCCCGCATTGCCTGATTCCGCCTACGCCGATGGCCCGCGCCTGCTGGCCGATGTCGGCGGTACCAACGCCCGTTTTGCCCTGGAAGTGGCCGCCGGCCAGATCGGCCAGGTGGAAGTGCTGCCCTGTGCCGACTACCCGAGCCTGTCCGCCGCACTGAAAGCCTACCTGGCCCTGCCGCAGATCGTCGCGGCCGGTGGCCAGGCCGTGCGCCATGCCGTGATCGCCATCGCCAATCCGGTGTCGGGCGACTTCCTCAGCATGACCAACCATCACTGGTCGTTCTCGATCCGCGCCATGCGCGAAGAGTGCGGTTTCACGACGCTGGACGTGGTCAACGATTTCACGGCGCTGGCGCGCGCCGTGCCGATGCTCTCCAGCAGCGAAAAGCACCAGGTGGGCGCCGGCACGGCCAAGCCGAACACGGCAATCGGCCTGATCGGTGCCGGCACGGGCCTGGGCGTCTCGGGCCTGATTCCATCGCATGGCGGCTGGATCGCGCTGCAAAGCGAAGGCGGCCATGTCAACTTTGCCCCGTTCAATGAACTGGAAGTGGCGATCCTGCAGTTTGCCTGGCGCGAATTCGAACACGTGTCGGCCGAGCGCCTCATTTCCGGCGATGGCCTGGAACTGATCTACCGCGCGCTGGCCGACCGTGCCGGCGTGCCCGACGAACAGCTGCCGGCGGCCGAAATCACGCGCCGCGCGCTGGCTGGCGAATCGCAGCTGTGCGACGACGTGATCGAAACCTTCTGCTGCATGCTCGGTACCGTGGCGGCCAACGTGGCCGTGACCCTGGGGGCGCTGGGCGGCATCTATATCGGCGGCGGCATCGTGCCGCGCCTGGGCGCACGCTTCGACCGTTCCGGCTTCCGCGCCCGTTTCGAGCGCAAGGGCCGCTTCGCCAATTATGTGTCGCAAGTGCCCACTTTCGTGATCACCGCCAAATACCCGGCCTTCCTGGGCACCTCCGCCATCCTGGCCGAGAAACTGTCGGCGCCCTGAGGCGAAGCCGTCTGTAGTATTTACGCCGGGCAAAATGCTGTTTTGCCCGGTTTTGCGCTTTTCCGCTTTTTATCAGGTACAATTGGCAGCGTTGGATGAAACGACGACTGTCTCACCCGCCGGCGCCCAGCGCTGCAACAGGTGGAGCAGCTGCTCCGGAGAATCGTTTCATTGCTGGTTATTTAAGGCCAGCGCCATGGATCGCAGGATTTTTTCATCGCATCCGCAAGACTCCCGCTTTGCGCGCTTAGGCCAAGGCGTCGGAAAAACAGCCTCAACTTGTAACCCAGCATGACATCGTCAGCGATGCCTGCCATCTGTTACGTTGAAATGAACGTTTTGATTTCTTTCTCTGCATACGAATTGCAATACACATCCGCACAGAATTGCTATGAACACCATTGAGGCCAAAAAAGTCCTCGAAACCGCGTTGCTGTGCGCACGTGAGTCGCTGACGATCCACAGCCTGAAAAAGCTGTTTGTCGATGCCGACGAGAATGGCCGCGTACGCGGTGTCGGCGTGGGCGCCGATACGATCAAGCAGTTGCTGGAAGAATTGCGGCAGGAATGGGAAGGGCGCGGCATCGAAGTGGTCAGCCTGGCGTCGGGCTGGCGGTTCCAGAGCCGCCCTGAAATGAAGATGTACCTCGATCGCCTGACCCCCGAGCGGCCGCCCAAGTATTCGCGGGCGACGCTCGAAACGCTGGCCATCATCGCTTACCGCCAGCCCGTCACGCGCGGCGATATCGAAGAGATACGCGGCGTGGCCGTCAATTCCCAGACGATCAAGATGCTGGAAGACCGCGGCTGGGTCGATGCGATCGGCTACCGCGACGTGGTCGGCCGGCCGGCCTTGCTGGCCACCACCAGACAGTTTTTGGACGACCTGGGTTTGAGCTCGCTGTCCCAGTTGCCGCCATTGCAGCAAATCAGCGAAATGCAGGGCAACGGGCTCGAAGCCCTGGAAGCGGCCCTGCAGGAAAATTTTGACAAAGCAACCAATGACGTTGCAGTACCGCTTGGTGCAGGTAGCAGTACGGCTGTGACAGTAGTGACAGCAAGCCCTGATGCCGGCCCCGATGTTTCGCCTACGGACGAAGCCTATACTCACGACCCTGCGCCAGAACTAACGGCTGACGCTGCGCCAGGTCAGCACAGCCAAGAAACGAACAATGAATAATCCGAATACACCCGAGACAGTTACCACCGGCGACGACGCCATCGTTGCCAAGCCCAAGCGCCGCACCAAGGCTCAGATCGAAGCCGCTGCCGCTGCCGCCGCAACACCAGCTGCTGCACCTGCCGTAGATGCCGCACCAGTTGCCGCCAAGCCAAAACGCCGCACCAAGGCCGATATCGCCGCCGATGCCGCTGTCGCTGCTGCGCCAGCCGCCGATAGTGCCGACGCTGCGCCAGCCGTGAAAAAGCCGCGTGCCAAGGCTGCGCCGAAAGCACCGGCCGACGCTGCCGTCGCCGATACCGCTGCCGAGGCGCCTGCCGCACCGGCGCCGCGTCCGCCACGCGCCCGCGCCGCCGCCAAGGCCGCCGCTGTTGAAGCCGAAGCCGCTCCGGCAGCTGTCGCGGAAAAAACCGAAGAAGCCCGTACTACCCGCGGTCCGCGCCAGATGCGTGGCGTGCAGGCCGAGCGCGCGCTGCGCCAGCCGCCGCGCCAGAAGGCCGACAAAGCTGAAAAAGCTGACGCCGCGCCACAGGAAGCGGCGGCAGAAGCGGCCGCCCCGGTCGCCGACGTGTTCGACGCCGAAGGCAATCTGGTCTCGGCTGCGCCGCAAGTGCGCCAGCCGCGCGGCGCGCGCAACGATCTGCCGGGTACCGGCAAGAATGCCGGCAAGAGCCGCAAAAAGGGCAAGGGCCGCCAGGCCGCGCCAGGCAAACTGAATGAAGCCGATGCGATCTTCTCGTTCGTCACCTCCGACGCGTTCGACAGCGAAGAGGGCGGCGCCGGCCGCGTGCAGAAAACCGCCGTGCGCCGCGACCTGACCTCCGACGACGATGCGCCGAAGCTGCACAAGGTGCTGGCCGAAGCCGGTCTCGGTTCGCGCCGCGACATGGAAGACCTGATCATTTCGGGCCGCGTGTCCGTCAACGGCGAGCCGGCCCATATCGGCCAGCGCATTTTGCCGTCGGACCACGTCCGCATCAACGGCAAGCTGATCCAGCGCCGCGTCAGCAAGAAGCCGCCGCGCGTATTGGTTTACCACAAGCCGGCCGGCGAAATCGTCAGCCACAACGACCCGGATGGCCGTCCTTCCGTGTTCGACCGTCTGCCGACCATGAAGGCTGGCAAATGGCTGGCCGTTGGCCGCCTCGACTTCAATACCGAAGGCCTGCTGCTGTTTACGACTTCCGGTGACCTGGCCAACCGCCTGATGCACCCGCGCTACGGCATCGACCGCGAGTACGCCGTGCGTACCCTGGGCGAGCTGGAAGAAGGCATGCGCCAGAAACTGCTGGCCGGCGTCGAACTCGAAGACGGCCTGGCGCAGTTCTCGAAGATTGCCGATGGCGGCGGCGAAGGCATCAACAAGTGGTACCGCGTGGTGATCGGCGAAGGCCGTAACCGCGAAGTGCGCCGCATGTTCGAGGCGATCGGCCTGACCGTTTCGCGCCTGATCCGTACCCGCTACGGCGCGATGACCTTGCCAAGCGGCCTGAAGCGCGGTCGCTGGGAAGAGATGGATGAAAACACCGTGCGCGACCTGCTGGCCGCCTACGGCATCGAAAAGAAAATGCCGGCCTCCGGTGATCCGCGTGCCGCTGGCGCCGCCAAGGGCCGCGAAGCCCGCAAGACCGACCGCAAGGAACGCGATGACGAGCCGAACGGCAACCGTATCGACGTCAGCAACCGCAACGCCGATCCGTTCCCGGTCGCGCCGCGCCGTGGCCAGCCGGCCGGCCAGTTCGCCCGTCCGCAAGGCCAGGGCCGTCCAGGCGGCATGGGTCGTCCCGGCGAAGCGCGCGGTCCTGGCCGTGGCCAGCCGCAAGGTCCGTTCCAGGGCGGCCAGCCGCGTTCGTCGGCTTCGTTCGAAGGTGCGCCGCAAGGCCGTGCTCCGCGCGTGGCCGGCCAGGGTGGCCAGGGCCGTCCGGGCGGCGAAGGCCGTGCACCGCAGCGCGGTCCACGCCAGCCCGATCCGCTGCAAACGACGTTTGGTTTTGCCAATACTGGCCCGCGCCGCACGGGCGGTGGCGGCGGTGGTGTTGGCCAGGTGCGTTCCGGTGGCCAGCCGCGCGGCGGCATGGATGGCATGCCGCGCCGCCGTAGCAACAAGGGCTGAGAAGAGCCTTTCTTGTAGCGCAAACCGGGGTATGGCCCCGGCTGCGCAGCCTCTTGTAACTGTTGTAAGTCGGGCCTGCGCGCACGTGCGGCATTGCGGCGAAGTTAATAAGAGGTTATAATCTGCAGCCTAATAAAAGTTCTCCGCAGGGTTGTTCGGTAGAGAGTGCTTTCATCTGGTTGGGGAAATACAAGAAGATGGGCAGATGCCCATTTTTTTTTTGTTGAACCGTTTGTAATGGCTCCGCGAGGGGCCATATATGATTGAATGCGTGTTTTTTTGCATGTGCCGGGTGCCAGATTGGCGCCGCCATGCCGGAAACGGGCCTTATTTCTGGAGAATTTCTTGCAGCAGTTGGGATTAATTGAAAAGACAGTCACAGGTCTGGGCTACGAGCTCGTTGATGTCGAACGTGCCGAGCGCGGAATGCTGCGCGTCTTTATTGATTTCAGCGCCGCTGATGCCGCTGAAAAAGGTCCGATCACGGTCGAAGACTGTGCCACGGTCAGTCACCAGTTATCGCATGTGTTGACGGTGGAGAACGTTCCTTACGAACGCCTCGAGATTTCTTCCCCGGGCCTGGACCGGCCGGTGCGCAAGCTGGAAGACTTTGTCCGTTTCGCAGGCCAGGAAATCATCGTCAAGCTGCGCGAGGCGATGCCGGGTACGAACAACCGGAAATCGTTCCAGGGGATCTTGCAAGAACCCGTGGGCGAGAATTTGTCGTTGGAATTCGAAGGTAAGGATGGTCCGGCGATGTTGGAGTTTACGCTCGCCGATGTGGATAAGGCACGCTTGGTGCCGCAGGTGGTTTTTAAGGGACGCAAAGCATGAGTCGCGAAGTTTTATTATTGGTAGACGCGCTGGCGCGCGAAAAAAACGTCGATAAAGATGTCGTCTTCGGCGCCCTCGAATTCGCTTTGGCGCAAGCCACGAAGAAACGATATGAGGGTGAAGTGGACATCCGCGTTTCGATCGATCGCGATTCGGGCGAATTTGAATCGTTCCGCCGCTGGCACGTGGTGCCTGATGAAGCCGGCCTGCAATTGCCGGATCAGGAGATCCTGCATTTCGAGGCGAAAGAACAGATCGCCGATATCGAAGTCGATGACCATATCGAAGAACCGATTGAGTCGGTCGAGTTCGGCCGCCGTTTCGCCCAGGACACCAAACAGGTGGTCCTGCAGCGCGTGCGTGACGCCGAGCGCGAACAGATCCTGGTCGACTTCCTGGAACGCGGCGACTCGCTCGTGACCGGCACCATCAAGCGCATGGAGCGCGGCGATGCAATCGTCGAGTCCGGCAAGATCGAAGCACGCCTGCCACGCGACCAGATGATCCCGAAAGAGAATCTGCGTATCGGCGACCGCGTGCGTGCCTTCATCCTGCGTATCGACCGCAACATGCGCGGCCCGCAAGTGATCCTGTCGCGCACCGCGCCGGAATTCATCATGAAGCTGTTCGAGCTGGAAGTGCCGGAAATCGAACAAGGCATGCTGGAAATTAAATCGGCTGCCCGCGATGCCGGCGTGCGCGCCAAGATCGCCGTCTACACGGCCGACAAGCGCATCGACCCGATCGGTACCTGCGTCGGCATGCGCGGTTCGCGCGTGCAGGCCGTGACCGGTGAACTCGGTGGCGAGCGCGTCGATATCGTGTTGTGGTCGGAAGATCCGGCGCAGTTCGTGATCGGCGCCCTGGCGCCGGCGAACGTGTCGTCGATCATGGTCGACGAAGAAAAACACGCGATGGACGTGGTCGTCGACGAAGAAAACCTGGCCATCGCGATCGGCCGTTCGGGCCAGAACGTGCGCCTGGCCGCCGACCTGACCGGTTGGAAGATCAACATCATGACGGCCGAAGAATCGGCCGACAAAGCTGCCCAGGAAACGGCTGCCGTGCGCATCCTGTTCATGGAAAAGCTCGATGTCGATCAAGAAGTTGCAGACATTCTGGTGGAAGAAGGTTTCGCCAGTCTGGAAGAAATCGCTTACGTGCCGATCTCCGAGATGCTGGAAATCGAATCGTTTGACGAAGATACCGTCAATGAACTCCGTACCCGTGCGCGTGATGCGCTGGTTACCGAAGCGATCGCTTCGGAAGAGGGTCTGGAAGGCATGGACGAAGCCTTGGTGGGTCTGGAAGGCATGGACCGCGTCACCGCTGGCAAGCTGGGTCTGGCTGGTATCAAGACTGTTGAAGCATTTGCAGCACTGGCATACGACGAATTTGGCGCAATCCTGGCCTTGTCTGCGGACCGTGCGCGTGAACTGATTACAAGTGAATTTAAAGATGTGACCGACGATGAGATGAAGTTGGTTGACTCGAAATACGACGATCGTGCCAAGGCGCTGCAAGCCAAGGCATGGAGTCAGGCTGAATCCGCAAAGGCTTAATTTGAGTATCTTTATCATCTCCGCGACACATAGAAAAGAGGACTGAATGGCGAGTAACAACGTAGCCCAATTTGCCACCGAACTGAAGATGCCTGCAGATTTGCTGCTGACGCAGCTGCGTTCTGCCGGCGTCGAGAAAAGTTCGACGTCAGATCCATTGTCGAAAGATGATAAGGACAAGCTTTTGGATCATCTGCGCCGCACCCATGGCGCAGCGGCTGACACAGAAAAGAAAAAAATCACCGTGACCCGCAAGGAAACGACTGAAATCAAGCAAGCCGATGCAACCGGCAAGTCGCGCACCATCCAGGTGGAAGTGCGCAAGAAACGCACCTTCGTCCAGCGCGACGAAGCGGCGCCGGTCGCCACGCCTGAACCGGTCGCACCTGCCGCGCCGGTAATCGATCCCGCCGAAGTGGCGCGCCGCGAAGAAGATGCCCGCAAACAGGCAGAACTGATCGCACGCCAGGAAGCCGATCTGCGTGAAAAACAGGAACGTCTGGCCAAGCTCGACGCGGAAAAAGAAGCCCAGGCGAAAGCCACGCAACAGGCTGAGCTGACCGCCAAGAAAGAAGCCGAAGCAGAAGCGAAGAAAGCCGCCGCCAAGGCTGCTGCGGCGCCTGCCGCCAGCGCCGCGGCGCCGGTCGCCGACGATGCTGCCGCGGAAGCGAAAAAAGCTGCCGCCGCTGAAGAAGCGAAGAAAAAAGCTGCCGCCGTTGCGCAAGCTGCCAAGGAAGCGGCTGAAAAAGCCGAAGCCACCGAACGCGCCCGCAAGGCCGTGGCGGACGAGGTCGCCCAGATCAAGGCCATGATGAACGCGCCGCGCCGCGCCATCAAGGCGCCTGAGCCAGTCCCGGTTCCGGTCAAGCCGAAGGCACCGGAAGGCACGCTGCACAAGCCGGCCGACAAGAAACCTGGCGACAAGCCGGGCGACAAGAAGCCTGCCGTGGCAGACAAGAAATCGATCAAGTCGGCCAATGTGTCGTCCACCTGGTCCGATGATGCGAAAAAACGCGGCACCACCGGTGGTCCCAAGCCACGCGGCAACAGCGGCCCATCGGGTCGTGACAGCTGGCGTGGTGGCGCGAAGGGCCGTCGCCCGACGCACCATGACGACCGCGAATCGAATTTCCAGGCGCCGACCGAAGCCGTCGTCAAGGATGTGCACGTTCCGGAAACCATCACGGTGGCCGAACTGGCCCACAAGATGTCGGTCAAGGCCTCCGAAGTCATCAAGCATTTGATGAAACTGGGCCAGATGTGCACCATCAATCAGGTGCTGGACCAGGAAACGGCCATGATTCTGGTCGAAGAAATGGGCCACAAGGCGTTTGCCGCCGAACTGGACGATCCGGAAGCACTGCTGGCCGATGTGGGCGAACACGCGCACTTCGAAACCAAGCCGCGCGCACCGGTGGTCACCGTCATGGGTCACGTCGACCATGGTAAAACTTCGTTGCTGGACTACATCCGCCGCGCCAAGGTGGCGTCGGGCGAAGCTGGTGGCATTACGCAGCATATCGGCGCTTACCACGTCGATACGCCTCGCGGCATGATCACCTTCCTCGACACCCCGGGTCACGAAGCGTTTACCGCGATGCGTGCACGTGGCGCCAAGGCAACCGACATCGTGATTCTGGTGGTTGCCGCCGACGATGGCGTGATGCCGCAAACGAAAGAAGCGATTGCCCACGCGAAAGCAGCTGGCGTACCGCTGGTGGTGGCGATCAACAAGGTCGACAAACCGGGTGGCAACGTTGACCGCGTGACGCAGGAACTGGTTGCCGAACAGGTGGTGCCGGAAGAATACGGTGGCGAATCGCCATTCGTGCCGGTCTCGGCCAAAACGGGCCAGGGTATCGACGATCTGCTGGAACAAGTATTGCTGCAGGCCGAAGTACTGGAACTGACGGCGCCTGTCGATGCACCGGCCCGTGGCCTGGTGGTCGAAGCCCGTCTGGACAAGGGTCGTGGCCCGGTCGCAACGATCCTGGTGCAATCGGGTACCTTGCGCCGTGGCGACGTGATCCTGGCTGGTTCTTCGTATGGCCGCGTACGCGCCATGCTGGACGAAAACGGCAAGGCGATTGCCGAAGCCGGTCCATCGATCCCGGTCGAGATCCAGGGCCTGACCGAAGTACCGGTCGCTGGTGAAGAAGTGGTCGTGATGGCCGACGAGCGCAAGGCGCGTGAAATTGGTCTGTTCCGTCAAGGTAAGTTCCGCGACGTGAAACTGGCCAAGCAGCAAGCTGCGAAACTGGAAAACATGTTCGACCAGATGGCCGAAGGCGAAGTGAAAAACTTGCCACTGATCATCAAAACCGACGTGCAGGGTTCGCAAGAAGCACTGGTGGGTTCGTTGCAGAAACTGTCGACCTCCGAAGTGCGCGTACAAGTGGTCCACGCGGCAGTTGGCGGCATCACGGAATCGGACGTCAACCTGGCAGTTGCCTCGAAAGCGGTCATCATCGGCTTTAACGCCCGTGCTGATGCCCAGGCACGCAAGCTGGCCGAGTCGAACGGCGTGGACATTCGCTACTACAACATCATTTACGACGCGATCGACGAGATCCGTTCGGCGTTGTCGGGCATGTTGGCACCAGAGAAACGCGAAACGGTCATCGGCCAGGTCGAGATCCGCCAGGTTATCCTGGTCTCGAAAGTCGGCGCGATTGCCGGTTGCCTGGTGACCGATGGCGTCGTCAAGCGTGCTTCGTCGGTCCGCCTGTTGCGCAACAACATCGTGGTGTGGAGTGGCGAGATCGAGTCCCTGAAACGCTTCAAGGACGACGCGAAAGAAGTACGCGCCGGTCTGGAGTGCGGCCTGTCGCTGAAGAACTACAACGACATCCAGGTTGGCGACACCCTGGAAGTGTTCGAAGTTCAGGAAATCGCTCGTACCCTGTAATCACAGCAAGAACAGCGCGGACATATCGATGTCCGCGCAAAACACGTGGGGCGCATTGGTCAGCGGGCAACCGTTTGACCCATGCGCCCTGCGGCACTTAGGACACCATACTCATGGCCAAACATAGCAAAACCATGCCGGCGCGCGGCTTGCGCGTGGCAGACCAGATCCAGCGCGATCTGGCCGAAATCATCGCCTACGAACTGAAAGACCCGCGCGTGGGCACGATGATCACCGTCACCGAAGTGCAGATCACGCCCGACTACGCGCATGCCAAGGTGTTTTTCACGATGTTGAAAGACAGCAAGGAAGCCATCAAGAACACCACCGAAGGCCTGATGGCCGCATCCGGCTTTATCCGTGGCCTGCTGGGCAAGCGCCTGCATATCCACACGCTGCCGATGCTGCACTTCGTGCACGACAGCTCGACTTCGCGCGGCATGGAAATGTCGCTCCTGATCGACAAGGCCAACGCCACGCGCGCGGCCGATGCCGAACCGGACGAAAAGCCGGAAGATAAAGCAGGCGAGCAATAAACGTGGCGGGACCGAAACGACCGCCCGGCATCAAGCGCGTGCGCGACCTGGTCGACGGCGTACTGCTGATGGACAAGCCCGTCGGCTGGTCCAGCAACGACGCGCTGATCAAGTCCAAGCGCGTGCTGAACGCGAAGAAAGCGGGCCATACCGGCACGCTCGATCCGTTCGCCACCGGCCTGCTGCCGCTGTGTTTTGGCGAGGCCACCAAGTTTTCGCAGGACCTGCTCGAAGCCGACAAGACCTATGAAACGCTGGTGCACCTGGGCGTGTCGACCGATACGGGCGACACCGAGGGCGCCGTGCTGGAAACGCGCGAGGTGAACGTCACGCCGGAGCAGATCGAAGCCGTGCTGGCGCAGTTCCGCGGGCCCATCCTGCAGACGCCGCCGATGTATTCGGCCTTGAAGCGCGACGGCAAGCCGCTGTATGAATATGCGCGCGCCGGCATTACGCTCGAGCGCGAAGCGCGTCCGGTGACCATCCACAAGCTGGAGTTCCTCGGCTACGAAGCGCCGTTTTTGAAATTGTCCGTGATGTGCAGCAAGGGCACGTATATCCGCGTGCTGGGCGAAGACATCGGCAACGCCCTCGGTTGCGGCGCGCACCTGAATGCCTTGCGCCGCACCCAGGTGGGCGACCTGACCCTGGACGGCGTGATCACGCTCGACGAGCTGACCGCGCATGCCGAACCGTTGAGCCTGCTCGCGCCGGTGGACGCCTTGCTGTCGAGTTTTCCCGCGGTGCAGCTGACCGAAGAGCTGGCCAAGCGCTTCCTGCATGGCCAGCGCATTGCGCTCGGCAAGGAAGACGTCGCCGTGCCAGCCGAACCGGGCAGGGTGCGCGTGTATCACGACACCAGGCTGCTGGGCACCGGCCAGTTGCAGGAATACAGCATCCTGGCGCCCGAGCGCCTGATCGCCACAGTATCGGCGTAGGTCGGATTAGCGCGCAGCGCGTAATCCGACAACACCGACGGCGTCAACAATATTGTCGGATTACGGCCCTGCGGCCTCGGCGGCCCCACCTAATCCGGCCTACGATCCCGTGTTGCATTTTTTACCCAACCAATCCTGAAGCCTGGTCCCGCCATCAATTTTAAATAGCGCCGCAACGCAACATGCTATACTACGCGGTTCCAGTTTCAGCCAGTACCGAAACGCTACGTACACCCCGTACGCACCCTGCAGTTTTTCAGCAAATATAACGACCATGTCTACTACAAAACGCGCAATTCGTAATATCGCCATTATCGCCCACGTTGACCACGGCAAAACCACGCTGGTGGATCAGCTGCTGCGTCAGTCCGGCACCTTCCGTGAAAACCAAGCGGTCGACACCCGGGTCATGGACTCGAACGACCTGGAAAAGGAGCGCGGCATTACGATTCTGTCGAAGAACTGCGCTGTTGAGTACGAAGGCACCCACATCAATATCGTCGACACCCCAGGCCACGCCGACTTCGGCGGCGAAGTGGAACGTGTTCTGTCGATGGTTGACTCCGTCCTGCTGCTGATCGATGCACAGGAAGGCCCGATGCCGCAAACCCGTTTCGTCACGCGCAAGGCGCTGGCACTGGGTCTGAAGCCTATCGTTATCGTCAACAAGATCGACCGTCCAGGCGCACGTCCGGACTGGGCCATCAACCAGACGTTCGAACTGTTCGACAAACTGGGCGCAACCGACGAACAACTCGATTTCCCTATCGTCTACGCTTCGGGCCTGAACGGCTACGCCGGCCTGACCGAAGATGTGCGCAGCGGCGACATGAAGCCGATGTTCGACGCCATCCTGGAACACGTGCCAGTGCGTGACGACAATCCGGAAGGCCCGCTGCAGATGCAGATCACCTCGCTGGACTACTCGTCGTACGTCGGCAAGATCGGCATTGGCCGCGTCAACCGCGGTACCGTCAAGGTCGGCCAGGACGTGCTGGTCATCAATGGTCCAGGCGCCACGCCAATCAAGGGCCGCATCAACCAGGTGCTGAACTTCAAGGGCCTGGAGCGCGTGCTGGTGGACGAAGCGGTTGCCGGCGACATCTGCCTGATCAACGGTATCGACGAAATCGGCATCGGTTCGACTTTGTGCGCACTCGATACGCCAGAAGCGCTGCCGATGCTGACCGTCGACGAGCCAACCCTGACCATGAACTTCATGGTCAACAACTCGCCACTGGCTGGCCGCGAAGGCAAGTTCGTGACCTCGCGCCAGCTGCGTGACCGTCTGGAAAAAGAACTGAAAGCCAACGTTGCGCTGCGCGTTGCACCAACCGACGACGACACGATCTTCGAAGTATCGGGCCGCGGCGAGCTGCACCTGACGATTCTGATCGAAAACATGCGTCGCGAAGGCTTCGAGCTGGCCGTGTCGCGTCCGCGCGTGGTGTTCAAAATGGTCGATGGCGTGCGCCACGAGCCGTTTGAAAACCTGTCGGTTGACGTTGAAGAAGCCAACCAGGGCGGCGTGATGGAAGAACTGGGCCGCCGTCGTGGCGACCTGCAGAACATGGAATCGGATGGCAAGGGCCGCGTGCGTCTCGAGTACCTGATCCCGGCGCGTGGCCTGATCGGCTTCCAGGGCGAATTCATGACCCTGACCCGCGGCACCGGCCTGATGAGCCACGTGTTCCACGAATACGCACCGGTCGACAACACCCGTGGCGAAATGGCTGGCCGTCGCAACGGCGTGCTGATCTCGCAGGATGACGGCGCTGCCGTTGCCTACGCGATCTGGAAACTGCAAGACCGCGGCCGCATGTTCGTGTCGCACAATGACCCGGTCTACGAAGGCATGGTCATCGGCATCCACTCGCGCGACAACGATCTGGTCGTCAACCCGATCAAGGGCAAGCAGCTGACCAACGTGCGTTCGTCGGGTACCGACGAAGCGGTACGCCTGGTGCCGCCAATTCAGATGTCGCTGGAATACGCGGTCGAATTCATCGAGGACGACGAACTGGTCGAAATCACCCCGAAATCGATCCGCCTGCGCAAGCGCTTCCTGAAAGAGCACGAGCGTAAAAAAGCGTCGCGTGACGCGTAATATGTAGTGCAAGCATGGCCGCTTGGCCATGCTGCTTCCAAACCCGCTGCGCCGCATGACACTAACCGGTGATGCGCGCAGCGGGTTTGTCATTTGCAGCCCCTGTTTTTCATAGACACCATGACTTCCTCTACTTTGCCTTCCCGCCGCCTGTCCGTTGCCCCGATGATGGACTGGACCGACCGCCACTGCCGCAAGTTCCACCGCGAAATCACGCGCCACACCTGGCTCTACACGGAGATGGTGACCACCGGCGCGCTGGTATATGGCGACGTCGAGCGCCATCTGCGCTTCAACGAGGAAGAGCATCCGGTCGCGCTGCAGCTGGGGGGCAGCGATCCGAAGGACCTGGCGACCAGCGCGAAGCTGGGCCAGCAGTGGGGCTATGACGAGATCAACCTGAACTGCGGCTGCCCGTCCGAGCGCGTGCAGAAGGGCGCCTTCGGCGCCTGCCTGATGGCCGAGCCGCAACTGGTGGCCGACTGCGTGAAAGCCATGCGCGACGTGGTCGATATCGATGTCACCGTCAAGCACCGTATCGGCATCGACGACAGCGAGTCGTACGACTTCGTGCGCGATTTTGTCGGCACCGTGGCCGAGGCCGGCTGCAAGACGTTTATCGTGCATGCGCGCAATGCCATCCTGAAAGGCCTGAGCCCAAAGGAAAACCGCGAAGTGCCGCCGCTGAAATACGAATATGCGTACCAGCTCAAGCGCGACTTTCCCCAGTTCGAATTCCTGATCAACGGTGGCATCAAGACGCTCGATGAAATCGACCTGCACCTGCAGCACCTCGATGGCGTGATGCTGGGCCGCGAGGCGTATCACAATCCGTATCTGATGGCGCAGTTCGACCAGCGCTATTACGGTGACGATACGCAAGTGAAAACGCGCGAGCAGGTGCTCGAAGCGATGATTCCTTATATTACTGCGCAGCTGGCGAAGGAAGACCGCATGAAACTGAACAGCATCACGCGCCATATGCTGGGCCTGATGCAGAACCTGCCCGGCGCGCGCGGTTTTCGCCAGACCCTGTCGGATTCGAAAAAGCTCGCTTCCGGCGATCCGCGCCTGCTGCTTGAAGCGGCCGCGCGCCTGTCGCCTGCCGTGCTGGCCTGATGAACGGCAGCCGTCATGGCGATCCGCGCGGCAATGCGCGCCAGCTGGACGGCTATCTGCAGGCCATCGGCGCGCTGAAAGATGACGGCACTGCACTGAGCTGTTCCTATCTGGGGGCGATGGCGCCGCAGGCAGCCTTGCCGGCCGTATGCGCGGCCCTGTCGCTGTCGCCCGCCGGCTTGTCGCTGCCGCCCTTGCACACGGTGGCATGCAGCGGCGCCGCCTGCACGCCGCGCCAGTGGCTGCTGGAACGGCTGCGTCCGATGACTGACACGGACCGCCAGCCGCTCGATCCTCGCCTGTTCGACGGCTTCGAGCGCGAACTGCTGGAGATGTTCGGCACCGCGCCGCACTGGTATCGGCTGATGTCCGATGGGCGCAGCCTGGCGATGCAGCTGGGCGCCATCTGGAGCGTATATGTATTCGGCGCAGGCCATCACGCGTATTTGTTGCATTGCAGCTGGGACAGCTGAATCCTCGTCCAGAGCGCGATTTTTCCGCCCTTCAATGCCATTCCGGCAGCTTTGCTTTTCCCATATTCCCTGCCATTTTGTGGTGAAAATGCGCCCATTTGCATGGCATCGCATCTTGACAATGCGCATTTTTGGCACATCGTTGCACAGTCATGGGGCATTTCTGCTGAGCAAGAGACGGTGTTGTTGTCATTTCCCCGAAGAAAGTTAATCTGCAACTTATCCGGGCAGTTAATGCTTGCTTAGAGGCAAAATTTACACCTATAATTGATTATAGACAAATATTTCTCATGCGAATTTTATGTGTCATAGTGGAATTAATTGTGACAAAAAGATAAATGTGAGCGACAAATTTGCATGCGCAGTCACTGTCTCATCACAGGGGCTGCCAGGAGCAGGAGCAACCCGTGCTGCGCGCAGCCGGACACCACCAGCAGGCCGCCAGGTCAGGGTGGATACCGGCGTTGCGCGGCGTTCGTCTTGTCGTGCCGGGCAAAATTCTTATCAATAGTTTCATTTACGAAGAGCCGAAATGAATTTAGCAAAAATGAAGGTTGGTACCCGCCTGGGCCTGGGGTTCGCCCTGGTACTGGTTCTGCTGGTGGCCGTGACGATACTCGGCATTGCGCGCATGGCGCAGATCCAGGAACGCCTCGATCACGTCATCAATGTCAACAACGTGGTCACCCGCCTGGTGATCGACATGCGTGGCAACGTCAGCGACCGCATCACATCGCTGCGCATCCTGACCCTGATGACCGATTCGGGCGACATGGAACCGGAAATGGCGCGCATCAAGACGCAGACCGCGACCTACCAGGAAACCCAGAAAAAACTGGAAGCCAAGTTCGCCGTCGAATCGACTGCCGAAGAAAAAACCCTGCTCGCTTCGATCAAGGAATACGAAGCGGCTGCCATGCCGGCGATTGCCAAGGCGTCCGCGCTGTGGATGGCCAACGATGCCGAAGCGGCGACGCGCGTGATGATCAAGGAAATCCGCCCGGTCCAGAAAAAATGGATCGATGCGCTGGAACAACTGGCCACGCTGGAAGACAAGCTCAACGAGCAGATGCAAGCGGATGCCCGCAAGGCCTTCGACAGCGCCCGCCTGTTCATGATCGTGCTCGGCGCGCTGGCGGTGGCCATCGGCGTGGCGGCAGCGCTGGTGATTACCCGCGGCCTGCTCAAGCAGCTGGGCGGCGAACCGGACTACACGGCGTCGATCGCCGGCAGCATCGCCAAGGGCGACCTGTCGATCGGCATTCACACCCAGAGCGCCGACAATTCCAGCCTGCTGGCGGAAATGAAGGAAATGCGCAACAGCCTGGTCGGCATCGTCGGCCAGGTACGGGTCGGCACGGAAACCATCGGCACGGCCTCGCGTGAAATCGCCGACGGCAATATCGACCTGTCCTCGCGTACCGAAATGCAGGCCAGCGCGCTGGAAAAAACCGCGTCGGCCATGGAAGAACTGACCTCGACCGTGAAGCAGAATGCCGATAATGCCCGTGAAGCCAACAAGCTGGCTGCGACCGCCTCGGACGTCGCCATCAAGGGCGGCTCGGTGGTATCGCAAGTGGTTGACACCATGAGCTCGATCAACGAGTCGGCGAAGAAGATTGTCGACATCATTGGCGTGATCGACGGCATCGCCTTCCAGACCAACATCCTGGCGCTGAACGCGGCCGTGGAAGCGGCGCGTGCCGGCGAACAGGGCCGCGGCTTTGCCGTGGTCGCGTCCGAAGTGCGCAACCTGGCCCAGCGTTCCGCTGGCGCCGCCAAGGAAATCAAGATCCTGATCGACGACTCGGCCGAGAAAACCGAACGCGGCACCCGCCTGGTCGGCCAGGCCGGCGTAACGATGGGCGAAGTGGTTGACAGCGTGCGCCGCGTGACCGACATCATGAGCGAGATCGCCAGCGCCAGCGCCGAACAGAGCGCCGGCATCGAACAGGTCAACCTGTCGATCATCGAGATGGACGGCATGACGCAGCAAAATGCGGCCCTGGTGGAACAGGCCGCCGCTGCGGCGCAAAGCCTGCAGGACCAGGCGGCCGAACTGTCGCACGTGGTCAGCATCTTCAAGCTGGTCGAAGGCGAAGAGCGTGCCGCTGCCTATGTGCCGGCCATGGCCGCCACGCCAGTGGCCGCACCTGTGGCCGCGCGCAAACCGGCGCCAGCCGCGCGTCCGGTCAAGGCCATCACGCGCAAGGCCGCAGCGCCTGCCGCGGCGGCGCCAGCACCGTCCAAGCGCGTGGTGCCGGCCACCACCAGCAATGATGAGTGGGAAGAGTTTTGATTTTGTAGCAAGGTAGTCACAGTAGCAGAGCCATGGTGGCAGTAGAGTCCTGGGCTGCGCGCTGATGCGTGCAGCCAGTTTTACGATTTTGTTTAACGTTGTTGAAAAGTGTAACTATGAATAAGCGTAGTGTTATCGCAGCTGTACTCCTGTCCGGCGTCAGCGCCACCGTCCTGGCCAGCGAAGTGCCAGCGACCTTCGATGCAAAAACCTGCAAGGCCGAATACCCGAAAGCATCGCTCGTCAATGAAGAGCAGGGCGACGTCACCATGTCCTTCCTGGTCTCGGCCGACGGCAAGGTGGTCGATTCGAAAGTCGACAAGAGCAGCGGTTTCAAGAACCTGGACAAGGCCGCGATCAAGGCCATTACCGCCTGCAAGTTCAAGCCGGGCACCAAGGACGGCAGCGTGGCCCAGACCTGGACCAAGGTCGACTACTCCTGGAAGCTGTAATCATCACTGTGTTTTGATTTTTATTGGGGAAACAAATGTCTAAAAGTATGCGTCATCTGGGTGTTGCAGCAGCATTGCTGTTTTCTGTCTCGTCCGCTAGCTTTGCGGCAGAGGTTCCGGCGTCCTTCGACGCCAAGGTCTGCAAGGTCGACTATCCGAAAGCCTCGCTGATGAACGAGGAGCAGGGCACGGTATCGATGTCCTTCCTGGTCAACGCCGATGGTACCGTGGCCGATTCCAAGATCGAGAAAAGCAGTGGCTTCAAGAACCTGGACAAGGCTGCCATCAAGGCCTTGTCGGCTTGCAAGTTCAAGCCCGGCACCAAGGACGGCAGCGCGGCCCAGACCTGGACCAAGGTCGATTACGCCTGGAAGCTGGACTGATCGCCACCGGCCTGCAGCAGCATGGCCGGACCGATGTTTGTTTTACCCCTGACGGGCGGCACCGCAATGGCGGCGCCGCCCGTTCTGCCATATGCGCCACCCGCGTGGCCATGTATCTGTTACGCTCGGCACTATATTGTCGTATTCCCATGCCCGGAGGCCATCATGCATTCCATCCTGAAACTATCCCTTGTTGCCGCCGTCGGCATTTCCCTGTCGGCTTGCGCCGGACTCAGCACGCCGCCCGGACTGGACGCGGGGCAGACGGTTGCCCTCGTCAACAGCCTGAGCTGGATCAATCCGATGAGCGGCAAGCGCGATGGCGTGCGCACCAGCTGGCCGATCAAGCACGGCAAAGTAGCCGCCGAATACTTTCCGCTGGCACAGTTGAAGCGCTGCGACGCGCAGGACAGGCAGTGCGCCTGGGGCGTGATGCGGGCCCAGCGCAGTGCGCCATCGTTCGCGTATGCCGACGGGGGAGTCAACATGACGTTTGCGCTGGCCATCGACGTGGCCCGTCGCCAGGAAGCCCGCCAGGGTGAAGTGCAGACGGCAATGGCGATTCCGAAGGACGTGGCGGCGCTGGCCGGCAAGCAGCAGGTGCAGCATGTGATCGGCTTGAAATACGGCAAGGTGGAACAGATCGAACTCGATTACGGCGTGCGCTACCAGGTCTGCGCGCAGCGCCATGGTGCCGATGGCAAGGCCATCGACAAGTGCGATATTCCATTCATTTAACGGTTGCCATGCGGACTGTGGCATCGCGGCCACGTTTCATGTTGCGCACTGCATCGGCGTGTAACATTCAGTAAAAGGGCAGCAAAGGGCCGCTTTATTTCTTATAGTACTAGAGTGGAAAAGGAGTGTGCGATGAAGACCTTGTTGGCAGTATTATCGATGGCTGCGCTGGGCGGCTGCGCCGTGGCGCCCCCCGGTCCCGCTTACTATGGCACGCGTGCGCCGCAGGCGGCCTATAACCCTTATGAATGGCATACGGTATCATCCGAGCCGGTGCAGTCGGCACGCGTGGTCAGTGAACCGCGGGTGGAATATACGAGTGAGCCAGTGTATGTGCAGCAGCAGCCGGTGTATGTGCAGCAACCGGTGTACGTGCCAGCGCCGGTGTATGCGCCGCAGCCGTATTACTATAATCCGCCGGTGTCGATCGGACTTGACTTCATGTTCGGGTTTGGCCGCTCGGGCTATCGCGGGCCGCGCGGTGGCTGGGGCGGGCATGGCCGTTATCACGGCCGCCGCTAGCCATTACCGTGCAGACCGGGCGTTTCAGTGAAAATACACCGACGCCTGGTGCAGCACATCTGCCGAGCACAAGATATACATGGCCGCGCCAGCCAGACTGATTTGGAAGGCACCAAAGCTGAAGGGGATAAGGCGGGACATGACGGACTCCTGGGCAGTGGGTTGAGCGTGTGATCGCTGACGGTATGACTCCATCATAGTTACAATTGATTCCTACAAGAATCAGATGAATGTCCGCCCATCTGTAGGACGAAAGCTTGCCAACCCAGCGATGGCGCGCTGACAGCGCGCTTACCTGTTTTTCCAGCGCACCACCGGCTCTTCCGGCGCCGTATCGGGCACGTTCGACATGGCCAGCCAGTGCGTCAGCCGTTCCGGATGTTTCAGGTTGATGCCCATGCCATCAATGATGCCCACCTGTTCCAGGAAGCGTGCATCGAACTTGCCTTTCGACACAGTCGGCGCGCCCATGACCATCCGGTCATATGCCTTGCGCGCCTTGTTTTCCCACTTGTGCAGATTGCTTTCGTCGAAACGGTTCGATTCGAAATACACGGTCAGCGTGCCGTCGTGATTGCCGAAGCCGACGATGCCGGCGCCCTTGCGGATGGTGGTCGTGTTATGGATATCAAACTCGTCCGTCGGCACGAACACGCCCGCGCGGCCATCGATATCGGGTCGGCCTACCGGTGTGTCCTTGCCATAGGAACTCGTTTCAGTAATAGGTTTTTCTTCAGCCATGGTGGGTGCTGATGGCAACTGCCATCCTGTTCAATAGTGTGTGCTGGTGATCGGGGCGGCAGGGCGGCCCCGGCGGATAGATGCGCGGTATTTCTTGATCCAAGTAAAAGCTATTGTAGTCGCAATTTAATTCCTTTTGGCAACGTTTCACAAGTATACATCGCATCATTTGCCACCGGCCATCGTGTGCCGCCTTGCGCGACGCCGATCAGGCTGGTCCACCTTCCTCTGCCGTGCCGACGGTACGTGCGTCATCGCACCACCAGATCGCTTGCGTGCGATGGACTGGGCGCGCTTCTTGTATACTGCCGTTTTCGCCGACGCCAGAATAAACATACACATGAGCCAAACCATCGAAAACCAGTCCACCGAACGCCGCCAGGGTGATGACGCGGCAGCGCCTGCCCGCAAACTCAATCTGCTGGTGGTCGATGACAACCAGGAAGTCGGCGAATCGCTGGCCATGCTGCTGGAAACGTTTGGCCACAACGTGGTGGTGGTGCGCAACTGGCAGATGGCGGTCGAGCAGGTCAAGGTCTGCGTGCCCGACGCCGTCTACCTCGACATCGAAATGCCCGGCATCAGCGGCATCGAAATCGGCCGCCGCCTGCACAACAATCCCGAAACGGCCAACGCCGCGCTGATCGCCGTCACCGGCCACAGCCTGCCGATGTACATGGACGACGCGCTGACCGTGGGCTTCCGCCACTTCCTCGTCAAGCCGGTGCGCATGGAAGACTTGGCGACGACGGTGCAGTCGGTGCTGGCGGGCTGATATTTCTTCATGTTATGGTTTGTGCTTCCTCTTCCTGGCGCAAACCATGACCGACACCCACCTGACATCCGCCGCCCTGGCCGGGCGCTATCAAAGTGCGTGCAGCCAGTCCCAGCTTCACGGCAACCGCGATCAACGATTTTATGGGGACGGACACGGTCGAAGTCGGCGCGCACGCGCTTGTGCTTGCTACCCTTGATACGGGGAGCCCCACCGGAAGTTTCAATGGTCCCGATGGCCCACTTCCCTGGTAATCTTTAGCCAGCTTAAAAATACGCGGAAGTGTTGGGTGTACGTCTTGATGGCAGGGCGAATGGCATTCCATGATGGCACATATAGAACACGAAGAAATACATCCGGCAGTCTGCTTCGGGTCGGTTTCGGCCGTCGCCGTCGTCGTTGGTTTTTCACGGCGGCAGCCTGCCATGCTGAGCAAGGCTGCCGATTTCGGCCAAAAGCGGACCTGGCTCAGGTTGATTTTAAGCAGTTTCTGCGTGATGCAGTCATCCAGGAATTCAACGTTATCGAGCGCCAAGAACTAATGATGGTGAGGGAAACTAAGATACGCTGTGCGTCGTTGCTAGAACGCGTCGACGACTATACCAGAGCTGGCTTTGCCGCTGCTATATTGGGCAGCAGTCGCTCAGATGGGGTCGTTCAATCCCGCATTTGGCAGCAATTTCACCCAAGTGAACGGCATTTTTAAGCTGATATGATTGAAAAAATTGAATTCAAAAAAGACGATATTGTCTTCGTGCTGAGACATCTCAATGAGCTGGTCGTTTCGCTTGACCGTATTACCTCTGGACATCATGACGTGCCGCGTGATGCATGGAAGGAAATTGTTGTTGAGTATTTTCTTGAGTCTGAAGGTTTGAAAGCGTTGTCGATGTGTAGGCGAATATTGGCAGAACCGTTTTCAAGAGTGCTTGGCCCCGACGGTATGGATGAGCTAGAGCGTGCCTTGGAAGGAACAAAGTTCTGGTCATATCGAGAATACTGCAATCGTCCGGAAAAGTTGGGCAACTGAGCAGAACCGCAACAAGAGTCTTGAGCCTCCATCGGGTGGCGCCGATGACGCCGCTGCGTGACCGCGCACAATCTGGTCAACCACTCCCGCAGCTTCATCAGCTCGGCCTGGCCTTTCTTGCGCTTGGCAGTGCGGTCGCCGACCGCGGCCGTTGGAAAATAAGATAAACCGTTGGAAAATGCAAAAAAAGGGTTACAAGCCGAAGCATGTAACCCTTTAATTTTCCTGCTAATTCTGTGGGGTGGCTGATGGGGCTCGAACCCACGACAACAGGAATCACAATCCTGGACTCTACCAACTGAGCTACAGCCACCACTGTCTTACTGCTAGTTCAACTACTGTTTTGCTGAACAGGTGCCGAATTATACAAAGGATTCGGCGAAGTGGCAAATCTAAATCCAGTCTTTTTTCATTCTTCGAAAGATTGCCTGTCCAGCCTGTGTTTTCCCTATGTGGCGACGTGTTCCACCGGGGGATGCAAATCCAGCAAACCGGCGAACGCGATCGCCAGTGCCTCCACGCCGGCGGTGGTGTAGCCGAGCAGTTTCGGCGCGCTGTTCGCCTCGCGGCGCAGGCCGGCCGCGTCGAGCAGGCGGGCCAGCTGGCGCGCCACGGCGTCGCCCGTGTCGACCAGGGTCACCGCTTCCTGCGTATGGGCGCGCACCGTGCGGATGATCGCGTCCTGCACGAACGGGTAGTGGGTGCAGCCCAGCACCAGCGTATCGGCGCCTTGCGCCAGCAGCGGGGCAATGTAGCGCTCCAGCATGGCGCTGGTGGCGTCGCCCGGCTCGCTGCCCATCGCGCACTGCTCGATGCGTTCGACCAGGCCGACGCAGGGCTGCAGCAGAAAGGTGGCGCCGGTCGCGCTGCTGACCTGCTCGCGCAGGGCCAGCAGTTTTTCGCCGCGCAAGGTGCGCTCGGTGGCCAGCACGCCGATCCGGCCGTTGCGGCTTAGCGCGGCCGCAGGCTTGAGGCCCGGTTCCACGCCGACGATAGGCAGTTCGGGATAGCGCGCGCGCAGCGCCTTGATGGCGGCAATGGTGGCCGTATTGCAGGCCACCACCACCGCCTTGACGCCTTGCTGCAGCAGGAAGCTTGCCACCGCCAGCGAACGGTCGATCACCTGCTGTTCCGTCTTGTCGCCATACGGCGCATGGCCCGAGTCGGCAAAGTAGATCAAATCTTCGTGCGGCAGCTGCGCGCGGATATGGCGCAGCACCGACAGGCCGCCGACGCCGGAGTCGAATACGCCGATGGGTGCGTCGCGTAAAGTAAAAGTCATAGAGAGCCGGAAAGAATAAAAAAACGCCGCGCTGATCATGCCGCGCGGCGTTCATGGTAGTGCCTGTTTAAGCAACCGTCACAGGAATCTTGCTGACGCTGTTGAGTTGCTCGATCTTCGCCTGCCATTCCTTCGGTCCCGTGTTGTGCACCGAGGTACCCTTGGCATCGACCGCCACCGTCACCGGCATGTCGACCACGTCGAATTCATAGATCGCTTCCATGCCCATGTCGGCAAAGCCCAGCACTTTCGCGCCCTTGATGGCTTTCGACACCAGGTAGGCCGAACCGCCAACGGCCATCAGGTAGGCCGACTGGTGCTTCTGGATCGATTCGATGGCGACCGGGCCGCGCTCGGCCTTGCCGATCATGGCGATCAGGCCGGTCTTTTCCAGCATCATGTCGGTGAACTTGTCCATGCGGGTGGCCGTCGTCGGGCCGGCCGGGCCGACCACTTCGTCGCGCACCGGATCGACCGGGCCGACGTAGTAGATCACGCGGTTCTTGAAGTCCACCGGCAGCTCTTCGCCCTTGGCCAGCATGTCCTGGATGCGCTTGTGCGCGGCGTCGCGGCCGGTCAGCATCTTGCCGTTCAGCAGCAGGGTCTGGCCCGGCGTCCACGAAGCGACTTCTTCTTTCGTCAGCGTGTTGAGGTCGACGCGCTTCGATTTTTCCGTGTCCGGCGCCCACGATACGTCAGGCCAGGTCGACAGCGGCGGCGGCGTCATGTAGGCCGGGCCCGAGCCGTCCAGCACGAAGTGGCCGTGGCGGGTGGCGGCGCAGTTCGGGATCATGGCGACCGGTTTCGAGGCGGCGTGCGTCGGGTGCATCATGATCTTCACGTCCAGCACGGTGGTCAGGCCGCCCAGGCCCTGCGCGCCGATGCCCAGCGAGTTGATCTTGTCGCACAGCTCGATCCGCAGCTCTTCCAGCTTGCTCTGCGGGCCGCGCTGTTTCAGCTCATACATGTCGATGTCTTCCATCAACACCTCTTTGGCCATCAGCATGGCTTTTTCGGCCGTGCCGCCGATGCCGATGCCCAGCATGCCCGGCGGGCACCAGCCGGCGCCCATGGTCGGCACGGTCTTCATGACCCAGTCCACCAGCGAGTCGGACGGATTCATCATGATCATCTTCGACTTGTTTTCCGAGCCGCCGCCTTTGGCTGCGACCTTGACGTCGACGG
This sequence comes from Janthinobacterium sp., assembly GCF_031995485.1. Classification (NCBI taxonomy): domain Bacteria; kingdom Pseudomonadati; phylum Pseudomonadota; class Betaproteobacteria; order Burkholderiales; family Oxalobacteraceae; genus Janthinobacterium; species Janthinobacterium sp. The sequence goes on along the minus strand of NZ_DAMAGB010000004.1, from coordinate 172,251 downwards.
TATTGCCTTCGACCAGTTCCATATGCACCACGGCTGGCGTGTTGTCCTTGGTGTTCTTGCGGTCGAAATGCGGGTCGGCCACGATCGAGGCGCGCAGCTTGTTGTCGTCGAAGTTGTACGCGCGGCGCACGCCTTCGTTGACGGCGTCGGTGACCGTGCCGGAAAAGCCTTCGAAGCGCACGCCCATGCCGATTTTCAGGAAGACGTTGACGATACCCGTGTCCTGGCAGATCGGACGCTTGCCTTCCGCGCACATGCGCGAGTTGGTCAGGATTTGCGCGATCGCATCTTTGGCGGCCGGGCTCTGCTCGGACTCGTAGGCGCGCGCCAGGTGTTCGATGTAATCAGCAGGGTGGTAGTAGCTAATGTACTGCAACGCTGCGGCGACGGATTCGATCAGGTCTTCTTGCTTTATGACAGTCATGGTGTTCTCGCGAGATTAAGAAGGGTAAGACGTTGATGCTTTACTGCTTGCTGCTTAATGGGGTTGGCGGGCCTGGTTCTGGGTCACGGTCATGATGCGGTCGGTATACGCAATCGCCATCGCCGACAGGATGAAGACCATGTGAATCACGGTCTGTGCGATCACCACGTTCGGTTCCTTCGCATACGCGTTGGCGTTGATGAAAGTCTTGAGCAGGTGGATCGACGAGATGCCGATAATGGCCATCGCCAGCTTGGTTTTCAGCACCGACGCATTGACGTGCGACAGCCATTCCGGCTGGTCCGGATGGTCATCCAGGTGCATGCGCGACACGAAGGTTTCATAGCCGCCGATGATGACCATGATCAGCAGGTTCGAGATCATCACCACGTCGATCAGGCCCAGCACGACCAGCATGATGGTGGCCTCGTTCAGCTTGACCGGAGGCGTGACGCCCGGCACGGTAACGGCACTGATTACGTGCTGCAGGGCTGCATCATTGCCGAACACGGCGCCGATCAGGTCCGACAGTTCCACCCAGAAATGGAACACATAGACGCATTGCGCCAGGATCAGGCCCAGGTACAGTGGCAATTGCAGCCAGCGCGACATGAAGATGAAAGCAGACAAGGGGTGCAGCTTGGTATGGGAGGGCTTGTTTGAATGGTCGATCATGTGGAGAGTCCTGGGGATTAATGCCGACTTTTCGGCATGCCCGACATTTTACACTTGCTGATAGTCACTGCGCATGCCCCCATGTCGAGTTCTTGGTCTTGATGAAACACATGCAGGCCCAAGATAAACAGACAGGACAGTCCATTGGGGTCACTATAGAGGGCGCGTGAAGGGCGTCACGCGCTTGACGCTCATCAATGCGGGCGAGTATGGTAAGGACAGGAGCATGAAAAACACCAGGCTGTAAGGCGTCCGTAAGACGCCGGGAATATGGTATTGGCAAACAATTACTACACTGGAGATCAGCATGGCCACGACAGAAAACCAAGGCACGCAGCAGCAGGGACCGGAAGAGTCCCGCATTTTTGAACCTTCCCAGCAATTCGCTGCGCAGGCAACCATTTCGGGCATGGATGCCTACCAGGCCATGGTGGCGGACGCCGAGCGCGACTACGAGGGCTTCTGGGCGAAGCTGGCGCGCGAAAACCTGAGCTGGAAAAAACCGTTCACCCGCACCCTCAACGAAGACGACGCGCCGTTCTACAAATGGTTTGAAGACGGCCAGCTGAACGTCTCGTACAACTGCCTCGACCGCAATATTGAAAATGGCCTGGGCGACAAGACCGCCATCATTTTCGAAGCCGACGACGGCACCGTCACCAAAGCCACCTACAAACAGCTGCACGAAAAAGTCTGCAAGTTCGCCAACGGCCTGAAGGCCAAGGGCATCGCCAAGGGCGACCGCGTGATCATCTACATGTCGATGTCGGTCGAAGGCGTGGCCGCCATGCAGGCCTGCGCGCGCATCGGCGCGACCCACTCGGTGGTGTTCGGCGGCTTCTCGGCCAAGTCGCTGCAGGAACGCATTATCGACGCCGGTGCCGTGGCCGTGATCACGGGCGACGAACAACTGCGCGGCGGCAAGAAGCTGCCATTGAAATCGATCGTCGACGAAGCACTGGCGCTGGGCGGCTGCGACACCGTCAAGAACGTCATTGTGTACAAGCGCACCGGCAGCGAGCTGCCGATGGTGGGAGGCCGCGACACCTGGCTGCACGAGCTGGTCGAAGGCCAGAGCGCGCAGTGCGAGCCGGAATGGGTCGATGCCGAGCATCCGCTGTTCATCCTGTACACCTCGGGCTCGACCGGCACCCCGAAAGGCGTGCAGCATTCGAGCGGCGGCTATTTGCTGTGGGCCGCGCTGACCATGAAGTGGAGCTTCGACATCAAGCCCGACGACGTGTTCTGGTGCACCGCCGACATCGGCTGGGTCACCGGCCACAGCTACATCGCCTATGGCCCGATGGCCGTCGGCGCCACCCAGGTGGTATTCGAAGGCATCCCGACCTATCCGAACGCGGGCCGCTTCTGGGAAACCATCAAGAAACACAACGTCAGCATCTTCTACACGGCGCCAACGGCGATCCGCTCGCTGATCAAGGCGGCCGACGTGGACCCGAAAGTCCACCCAAGCAACTACGACCTGACCAGCCTGCGCCTGCTGGGCACGGTGGGCGAACCGATCAATCCGGAAGCGTGGATGTGGTACTACAAAAACATCGGCGGCGAAAAATGCCCGATCGTCGATACCTTCTGGCAAACCGAAACCGGCGGCCACATGATCACGCCGCTGCCTGGCGCGACGCCGATGGTGCCGGGTTCGTGCACCTTGCCATTGCCGGGCATCATGGCCGCCATCGTCGACGAAGCGGGCCAGGACGTGCCGAACGGGCAGGGCGGCATTCTGGTGGTCAAGCGCCCATGGCCATCGATGATCCGCACCATCTGGAACAACCCGGACCGTTTCAAGTCGAGCTACTTCCCGGAAGAGCTGGGCGGCAAGATGTACCTGGCCGGCGACGGCGCCATTCGCAACAAGGACACCGGCTACTTCACCATCACCGGCCGCATCGATGACGTGCTGAACGTCTCCGGCCACCGCATGGGCACGATGGAAATCGAATCGGCCCTGGTCGCCAACCCGCTGGTCGCCGAAGCTGCCGTGGTGGGCCGTCCGGACGACACGACAGGCGAATCGATTTGCGCCTTCGTGGTGCTGAAGCAGGCCCGTCCGACCGGCGAGGAAGCGAAGAAGCTGGCGCTGGAACTGCGCAACTGGGTCGGCAAGGAAATCGGTCCGATCGCGAAACCGAAAGAGATCCGCTTCGGCGACAACCTGCCCAAAACCCGCTCCGGCAAAATCATGCGCCGCCTGCTGCGCGTGCTGGCCAAGGGCGAGACGATCACGCAGGACGTCTCGACGCTGGAAAACCCGGCCATCCTGGATCAGCTGAAAGAGGCGTCGTAATACAGCCTCCGCCAGTCGCCGGCTGCATTCGGGGTCAGACCGTCGGGACTCGGTGTCCCCGTCTGACCCCAGCAGTCAAGATGTTGGGTTGAACCAGACTTTTACCCCAAGGTAAATATCTTTGGCAGAACGTGGATTCCTTGCTATAATCTGCGGCTTCGCGACAAGCGGAAACAGTAGCAATGCAAGTAGTACGCCAGCATTGCATGCAGGAGAGATGGCTGAGCGGCTGAAGGCGCACGCCTGGAAAGCGTGTATAGGGTAATACTCTATCGGGGGTTCGAATCCCCCTCTCTCCGCCAAAGACGAAAAAAGAAAGCTACCCTCGGGTAGCTTTTTTTTCGTCTGCCGGCGGAGAGAAGCACGCCCCCTGCGGGGCGTGCGCGGGGGATTCGAAGGGTCGGGCCTACCGGCCCGGCCCTCTCCGAATCGACCAACTGCTGCCGCTACGCGGCAGCCTCGCGCGCCTGCGGCGCGCGTTCGTGGTTCTGATCAGGTTTGCGGCTGAGCATGCTTCTACAGCGCCCAACGCATCAATCCGTATCCGACTCCCAAGACTCCCTCTACTCCCCCGCCAGCTCAAGCAACTCTGTCACCGCAACCGGGATGGCAGCTTTGCGACGCAGGCCGACCGCGAACGTTTATTAAACCTGTGCGCCAACGACCTGGCGGAACGGGGCTTCCAGCATATGAGCGTGGGCAGTCTGAAACCAAAGCATGTGGTGGCGCTGCTCGACAAGTGGAAGCAGGATGGCGTCAGTACCGGAACGATCAAGAATCGCATGAGCGCCCTGCGCTGGTGGGCCGAGAAGATCGGCAAGGAGAATATCATTGCGCGCACCAACGGCGAATACGGCATCGCGGAGCGGGTGTTTGTCACCGACGTCTCCAAGGCGAAGGTGCTCGACGCCGACACGCTCGCCCACGTGAACGATCCTTATACGCGCATGTCCCTGCAGCTGCAGGCGGCGTTTGGTTTGCGGCGCGAGGAAAGCATCAAGATCAAGCCGGGATGGGCCGATGGCGGGAACATCTTGCGGCTGCAGGATAGCTGGACCAAGGGTGGCAAGTACAGGGAGGTGCCGATCACAACCATGCAGCAGCACGCCGTGCTGGAAGCTGCCAAGGCGCTAGCGGGAAAAGGCAGCTTGATTCCGGCGCAGTTGCGGTATCGGGACCAGTTGAACCGCTTTCGTGCGCAGTGCGACAAGGCTGGCATTCGTGGCGTGCATGGGCTGCGTCATGAGTACGCGCAGCGGCGCTATACCGAGTTGACTGGCCGACCTAGCCCAGCCTGTGGCGGCGCGACTTCCAGACAGCTGGATGCGTCGCAAAAATTGGTGGATCATGCCGCGCGGCTGAAGATTTCGGCAGAGATGGGGCATGGCCGTGAACAGGTCACCTCCATCTATCTGGGCAGATAACCGACCACTTGTATCAGGGGCGCAGCGCATGGAGCGGAAGATATGTAAGGAGTGCAGCCCTGGCGCTGCCGGAACTATCGCGGAGAGTCGGCATGACTCTCCATTGTTTGCAGTTCATCAATCGAAGGAGAATCTTATGACCACGACTAAAAAATTCCTCCGCTTGCCTGCGGTAATCGAGGCCACCGGCTGGTCCCGCGCCACAATCTGGCGCAAGGTGAAGGCAGGCGTGTTGCCTGCACCTATTCCTATCGGCCCCAAGTCTATCGCCTGGGATGCAGAGGAAATCGCTTAATGGCAACAACGCTGCATTGACGCTAGGCGGGGAGTTGCTTGAGTTGGAGTTAATAGTGGCTGGATTAGAAACGTCCCACCTCGTAAGACGTCACAGGGGACTACCGGCCCTCTCCGAATCGTCCAACTGCTGCTGCGCGGCAGCCCGCGCGTTCGTGGTTCTAATTAGGTATCGGCTGAGTATGCTTTTACGGCGTCCAATACGTCAGTCTGTGTCCGAATGGCAGACCTGACCCTGGCGGCATACTGACTGCTAGCCCTCCGCGCGCCTGCGGCGCGGTTTGATGGTGCTATCAGATTTCGACTGAGCAAAACTTTTACGGCGGCCAACGCATGAGTCCGTGTTGGATAGGCAGACCGGATACCATCGCGTTGTAATGCTTGCTATCGTAGATATTTTAAGAGGAAAATCAGCAGCATCACGTGGTCGATAGAAATGACAAAGCATGTCTCGTTGGTGCGATAGATGGGAAACAAATTGGTGATCTGAGTATGGCTCGCCTGTGGTGGGTCAGACGGCGTGGAACTGCACAGACACATGTGAGACTGAATGGACTGTTACATTGTTTGCAGTGCCCTTGGCAGGATCAAACAGGGCCAGGTTGACTCCGCCGTCAACTGAGCTACGATACATTACGCCATCGTAGCCGCATTTCTTCGCAAACTCGCAAAGGTATTGGCTTGGAATGTAGTCATAGGCTGCCGACTTGGGTAATACAGGACGGGTCAACTCCTCGCCTAGACGTTCCAATAGGCGAACATCCTCGCACATCTCTGACACCTCTTGACTGTCGGGCAAGATAAAGGGCGAGACCATCTTTCGAGGATTGCGCAGGTCTGCAATCTTCAAGCCCTCCGGGAGCGTTATTGCTGCTACAGATATGAAATCGCCGCTATGTGGCCTGACTTCCGAAATTGCCGTTGCAAAGCTGGATGCGATGTATAGATATGGAATTCCAGCTGGATTTGCTCGACCGTGCGATGCAAGTTCAGGTGGCGGCGCGCCCATATGCTCAGCGAGATATGCCACATCGGACCCTTGAATTCTTGCGCGGTACCATAACTGTGGCATGTCAGCTTGGTCAAGTAATAGATTTGACAGTAACTCTTCCAGGCGCTCCAAGTCCACCCTAGTGGTAGGAAAAAAGCGATTCGAATGCATGAGCTCCACACAACGATTCTGCCAATTGGTAAGGCCTTCAGATTTTCGCTCTACTACGGCTTGAAACCGTTCGCGCACTATCTGACCATCATCCAGAATATCGCTAAGCAAGTCTTTTGTGTGAGCAATATCTAAGCGCTCGAATAAGCTCCAGTCTTCTCTGAGGAATTCGACCAAAGTCTTGCCTGTCGGATCTTGTTTGTAGACGCCGATCACAAGTTCAAACTGTTCACGAAGGAGTATCGGATCTAGTAGCGGTTGCTCCTTCGAGTCGCAATAGGAGCAATTACCGGACGTTTTAGATAGAGTGGGAAACAGTTCTCGTCGTAGATATCGATCGCCGAAGCACTCGGGACAGCACAGGCGCGGGTCGCTCATTTTTTTGCAAGAAAATATGCTGCAAGCGTTTCAATATGATGATTCATGGACAATTTTTTCGCATAACCCAACCCTGGGAAGTGGCCACTGTCACGCAGAGACAAAAACTCTAGAACCGCATTGGTTCTCAGAATATTCGTACCTTCTGAGTTGACTTCAGCGGCTAAATTGTCAAGCGCTTCCGCAAATTTCCCTGCAGGATCTGTTGGGGTTTCATAGCGAATTGATTTGAAATGATGAATAAACATAGCATCATCTTTTGATGGGTCAATGCAAGTCAGATGAATTGCAACTGAGTAGGCCGGACCACCTCCATCGCTATAGTCGGCACCCACTATCAAGAAGTCACCGAATCCGTCCATTCCCACTTCTTCAAAAGTCACGTGGAGATCAGAAAATTCCTCGTACTCGGGATGCTGCCTGTTGGCTCGTTTTTCAAATCCATTTAGAACGAGAATTCGTTCGTCACCTTTGAAGTGCTTCCTATATAAACGATTGTCCCCTACAAATACGTGGCGGATAGCCATCCCCCCTCGCTCTAGATGATCTGCCAGTGTGCGATCCGTGAAGCCGCTATGTATGAGTGTAATCTGCCGCTCACGATATGAGTTACATAGGGCCATGATCGCTTCAACGGTCATTCCTTCGCTCAAAAGGATGCCGGGAGCGATATTTTGATGTTCGTTCAACTCGTCTTGCATCAGAGCTGTCAGCGCCGCCGGGTCCTCAGAGTGCTGTCCATTTACAGGATTGACAATCAGGATAAGGTTCCCTCCAGCCAAGTTAACCGCATCAATAGCACGCTTGAGACCGTTCAAGTTTTCCTTGACCGGTTCTACAATTGGAGTGAATCCGACTTTCGCCATAAGAGGCGCGCATTCTCGGATAGTGATTAAATCGAATTGCTTACCACGGAAGTATGGATAGTACATGCAGTTAAGCCCAGGTGAGGGCCTCCGCAACCGGAGTGGAGAGCGATGCGATTAACCTTTCATGATCCCGCTCGCGTATTGAACTTGAAAACGCCAAGGGCTTCAATGACTTTGGTAACGCTCGCGCAAGCTCAGATAGTGGAAGCAAGCTACGGGTTTCTTTTAGAATCCTTATCATACACTCATGGAGTTTGTGTGGAGGCAATCTTGAAAATATTGTAGCTAATTCGCTGTGAATGCGGGTATTAGGGACATCCGGAATGGGTACACCGAAAGATTTTAGGATTTCAAACGCTTCGTTCCTATGTAGCGAGTCAAGCAAAGTCAACGGACACAGATCCGTCAGCCGGTCTTGGGCCTCTCGTACGGGGGAAATTTTAAGGCGGCTATTGAGAAGCAACACACCTACATCATCGGGGACGCTGTCAAGCACCGCGTCTATGTGATTCTCGCTCGTTATGATGTTTACGCGTGAAAAGACTTTAAAGTACGCGGCGATTTGATTCGGAAGTCGATCAAGGTTATCACGTTCTGATTTGATCTCGTAAACAGTGGATGCGCCATTCAATATGACCAGGTCAGCCTTGCATGTCCCAATTCTAAATTCCGAAAGCATTGAGGCGGTGTTTAGTGAATGGATACCAAGTAAAATTTTATGCGTGACTGCGGCTCGGTAGGCATACTCATACCGAAAGTTCTTCCGTGTCAAGAGCGCAAACGCAGATTCAAAAAATGCACTTAGCGGTGCGGAACCGCTGACTACTTCATGCAATGCCGATTCGCCAAGCAAGCGAGCAAACGTGCGAGACCTTCCTTGCCTTGCCAACTCTTGAACAACCACAGACGAGAACATTCTTGCGGTGGCCGCAAGCTGGGAATTCTCGGTCATTTTTTTGTTGCTCATTTTTGCAATTTTCTATGGGTAAATAGCTTTCTACTGCGACAGAATGCTCTAGTTTAACTGTTTCTTTTGTGATAATTTTCACAAAATTTAAAAAATACAACAAACCTTCTATTATAACTTGTACTGGCTTTTGGCAGACGAGATGCATACCAAACGGTCGTAGTTCTACGCACATCCGGATGCCGGTGTACACGTCGCACGTGTACTCAGTACCATGGAATAGACTTATGACGCATCGGATTGTAGCTCTGCTGCCTTCCGCGACGAGTTATAAAGGGTCGGGTGCAGGTCCGCCATTTGGACGCGGGCTGATGCATTGAGTACTTCAGAAGCCCGGTCAGTTATAGCGACGAACGCAGGTCCTCTGCACGCGACGCTGCCGACAAAGACCTAAGGGATTCTACTGCAACCACAGCACCAATCCGTGTCCAAATGGCGGACCTGACCGTGGCTCCGCAACAGCTGCCGCTGCGCTGCAGCCCCGCGCGCCTGTGGCGCGCGTTCATGGTTCTAATTAGTTATCGACTGAGCATGCTTTTACGGCGTCCAATGCATCAGTCTGTGTCCGAATGGCGGACCTGACCCTGGCGGGTGTGCTGAACCTTTGCGTGACTCCGTGTCCGAATGGCAGACCCGCCCCTTACTCCTCGGCAGTCCGACGCGCCTGCGGCATGCGTTCGTGGTTCTAATCAGGTTTTCGACCTAGCATGCTTCTACGGCGCTCAATACATCAGTCCGTGTCTAAATGTCAGACCTGACCCTCGCTCCCGTGAAGGGCGCTAGCCCAACTGAGATTGCGGCCCGCTACTACCAGATGACCGGGGTGCAGATTTCAAGACAGGCGGTAGCAAATCAGCTCGCCAAAGTGCGCGCCTTGCTGTGTGAACGAGGAGATGACTTTATGGCTTAGAAATGAAGCGAATAGGGAGGGGGTGTATCCCTTTTCGAGAACGTAGTTCTCGATTGTCTCTGTCACCCCTTGAATATGTCACCGTGCCCCATGATTGGGTAATTTTGTGGGGTGACGGAATGAGCCACTTTGAAGGGTGGCGAGATGAATCCTTTGTCGCCTATTAAACTTATAGGTGCCGTCACCCCACACGGACGTGAGAACTAACGCGTAAAAAATGCGCAGAGATCTCAGCCAAAAAGTTACCAGCGATTGCTTACGCTGGGCGCAGTTCTGGCGGAACGGTCAGCAACTCCGCTACTTCAGCTAAGCGTTTTTTTGAAAAATTCCATCCGCGACCACCTGTTTTAAGAGGAATATATTTGCCTCCCAAGCGCTTCAACTCTTCGCGATGATTAAGCGTATCGCCTCGCACCGCGAAAGACTTCTCGCTGTAATCTTCAAACCAAAGTGACTCGTTGTTCTCAGCCTCAGGCACCTGCGGCGCTGTTTTTGTTGGCTCGGCGACGGTATCAGTTGGGCTAGCGCCAGAGGCGCGAGCTTCCTTAACAACACTTGGGTTGACCACTGTTCCAACGGACATGCCGCGCATCACGATCGTCAGCTGCCTTGATAGTTTCTGCTTTAGCTCGTCCACAAGAACGTATTGCTCTTGAATTCCCTTGTCGCGAATGGACTTCTTGAATTCACGAAGTTTCTCTAGCTGTGCAGTGTCGATTGCATCGAGATCTGGTTGCGCCTTGGAGTAATAGAGCATCACAGGTTTGTTGTTCTTGAGGAACCACTTGATTTCTTCGACTGTCCCACTGTCTTCAATCCCGGTCGGAGAACCTAGCCTTGTCCAGAAAGCGCCGATCAACATGTCGCAAGTATGGACGACTTGATCATTGATGATGGCCTGCGGTCGGTCTCCCATCACGGGTGCGCTGTGTGACTCCCACATTACAGGGAGTAAAACCTTGCCTGTTTCAACTGAATTGAGAGCGTTCCATTCGTGCAGACTTGCTGCGATCGCCTCCCGTTCAGCGGGAACATCTGATGGTGATGCAATAAGGACGTTAAAGACAGTTGCGGAAAATGGCATGATTTATTGCCCCTAGTATTTGAAGTGCACCAGTGCTTGCAGATCGCAAATCTGAGCACCCTAATTGTTATCTACGGATTTTATTTCCGAACAAGAATCTTAGCATTTAGAGTTTGCTTAGAAATACGTGCTTTCTCACTCGCAATAGCAAAGTCCTAGGAAAAATCGATCAGACCGATGGGGCTACGTCATCAACTCTGGGGTTGAATCCGCTTATCCTTATACTTTCGCATAGGTCATTTGTTGAATTCCAGCTTTGTAGTAAATGGCCCCTGCGCGGTTGCCCTAATCATTCGGGGAGGAGTGCCATCGCTCGGCGCATCAACAACCCACACGCCTTCGAAGTCCGGCGCTCGGATAATGGTCCGGTGTTTGTGGAGCAGCGCTCGAATTTTTGTTATAGCGTCCGGGAGGTCTGAGGCAAATTGTTGCCAGCCTTTGTCCTGTCCCCAAGGATTATCTGCGTGTAAGAACTTGCCTAGCCTTTTATAAAGCGCCTCAAAATTCTTGCGTTTCATGTAGCCGTTAAGCGGCTTTCCGAAGTGCCAGTGGCCGGGTGCAATTTGAGTTTGCCGAAGCAGCGGGTCCGGGTAGAAGTCGGCATTGACCTTGTTGAGAGCAAGAAAAATTGCGTCAGCGGCCCAGTCCGTGCGGAAGTCGGGCGATTTCTCGGCCTTACTCCGGATTGCCGCGTATTGCTGCTTGTTTGGGGCGATGGCGGCCAAAGCAATTGCCTCCATCGCTTTGCGAAGTTGCAGAACTGCCGACTCCAGTTCGAATTTGTTTCCTGACTCGTGGTGCTTCGCAAGGTAGTCTTCGCTTGCGTCCAAGCGCCTTATGGCTTCTGCCATCTTGTCCAGATATATCGTCGGCTCGTTCATGATGCGGCGCTTAGTCATGGATGTCGATTACGTGTTCAGGAAGGAATACTATTTCGTCGCCGACCGCTAGATTCTCCTGTTCGTCCGACGTAACTGGATTGTTGTTTAGCTCCCCAACGTAGTAAGGACCTACTCGCCGCTTTACGATTACCCACATGCGCTCGGAAAACGTCTCTGGCGATTCTGGATCATCTTCGTCTGGTGGAATTGCGATTTCGAAGATCAGCTTTACGACGTCATCTTCTACCAAAGCACGGCGTTCCTTTTCCCCTGGCATATAGAATGTTTCAGGGGTTCTGTGATGTTGCGCTAGACCGCTTTGAAGTTCCCAGCCGTCCAAGTCTAACGTGGCAAGACGGATTTCCTCGACATCGTCTACGACGTCAGCACCCCAATCGGGTGGCTGCCCGATGGCAGGCGGCGCATGAAGCGGAGCTTTGAATATAGCTCGTAGAACTTGATCTTGGGAATGATCGAACGACTCGCCTTCGCGCATATCAATGGCGAAAATTCCGGCGAAATGAGGAGGAATTGCACAGTCATTGCCGGGTTCGAAACTGCCCTGACGCACTATTGGTATGAATTTTTCTCGTGGCTGTCCGGCGGCTAAATGACCGGATATGATTTGCTGCTCGTAACCCACGCCGCCGCGTCGATTGAGCGACTTAGCGTAGTAGTTTTGTGTGCAAATAATCAGCATGAAGTCGCACGTAACAATTTCGACTTCCATGAATTGGGTCAGGCTCTGTCCGGGAGCCACATGCCACTGATCAAGTCTGATGTCTACGCCATTCATGCGTAGACGTTCAGCCAAACTCCTGACCCAGTTTTTGTGGTCTTCAGAGTCCCAAGAATATGAGATTAAAGCTTTTGGTGGCATATAAGTGTTTAGTTCGGGAGGAGGGATACTAATTCCAATTTCTATCGCCGATGGAGGCATTGATACGACGTCGCGTTGCGAAGTTTTGTGACTGCACCGGAGTTCATTTCTCTGCTTTGCTTGCGGACTCTCGCACGGAGCCGTCGATCATTATCACCCGAGGGCACGGCGGCTTGGTGAAGAAAACGACATCCTTAAATTTTTTCATTCGGGCGGGAGAACACCCTCCATTGTCGATGACGAAGTAAATGCCGCGTTGTGCACCTTCAGCTGCAATATAGATTGGAAGTTGGTTTTCAAATCCGTGCATTAGCTGATTATTACTAGTTAGCTTGATCTCAACCAGCACCTTGCCGTTAAAGCCACTGCTGATCTTGAAATCTACCGGGCCACGTCCAGCATCACTTTCGGGAGAAAGATCCAAACCATTTGCGGTGCAATAGGCGGACGCGATCCCAAAGAACAGCAGTTGGGCGGCGGACTCATGCTTGCGCACACCGTTCTTGTCGTAGAGTAGGCGCGCTAACTGATTGTCTTCAACCAACATTCGAAAGTGCTCACAGATGTCCAGAACGACTTTTTCGACATCGTCGATTGTTGGCTTTGCCGAAAGGGTCAGGTTCAATGGGCAATTTTCGACGACACCACGCGACGCGCGATACCAGATGACTTCGCCAGCCGGGTCGCCCTTGAAGTCATAGAACTCAGGGTCGGAAGCAAGATAAGCTTTCAGCAAATCTTGGAGAATCTCCGGATGTGCCACAAACGTGTTCCGAAGTGCTTGCTTCTTATCTGACAAGGTCGCATGGGACATGGATGAACCGACAATGGCGTTCAGCTCGTCACGGAGGAATTGATTTTGAGCCGCGATCACTGCTACATCGCCATAGTCCGAGGCTACCGGTAAGTCCCGAAGAATTTCATTGGGAACTAAGATGATTGGGGAACCGTCCAAGGGATTTACCGGTAAATCCTCCTGCTGTAACTGCTTGGAAATAGTGCAGCTTTCCATTGGGATTCCGCAGTCGCTGCATACGCGCTGCGTGAAAGCAATGAGAGCCGGCAGGATCAATTTGGCGATCATGTCGCTGATACGATCTGGTCCGACTTTGTCCTGAAATATGCCTACGAGTTCGAATAACGCCGGATCATCTACGCCAGCGCGAACAATCTTGATGATGTTTTCAAGGAGGTTTTCTCGTAAGTCCTTGCCCATGCCGCTTCCATTGCTACCTGCGGCGGCATAGCCGATGCACAAACCTTTTACCTCTGGGAAGGTCAACATTCGATCAGCGGTCTTCCAGAAGGGGTCGTTTTTTTTCTCGATGTTCTTAACGACGCGCATCACGTTTGCGAAATGCTCAGAAATTTTCTGATGACTGTCTTCGAACTCCGGGATGGAAGTCTTTAGGACCAATCGCGGATCGATGAACAACTGGGTATCGATGCCGAGGATAGGATCGAAAGCTCCAGTAGCCGCGTAAACGTCAGGGGGGATCTTGTGATAATCGGCGAAACTTTGCAGCATATTATTTCCCAGTCTGTGTTGAGAGCGGTCAATGTATGTAATAGTTGATAATGGTAAATTTAGCAAGTATTTCTTGGCTAAAGTATTTTAACTGCAACACATGTCGCTATTTGGTCACAGACCTTTAAGCATTGGTCGTAGTCTGTCGAAGATGGATAGTATTGAATACGAACATCCCATAGGCGTTCTCTGCTGATGATTTTTGACGGTATGGGTGACGGTATTAAGTCTTTCTAATCGCACGAAATGAAGTATTTATACGGGTTTCTAGTGATGATTAGGCTTCCCTCTCAGACACAAAAGCAAAAAGCCACCTTTGGGTGGCTTTTTGCTTTTGTGCGTGGCGAAGAGAAGCAGGGCGCCTGCGTGCCCTTCGCGGGGATTCGAAGGGTCGGGCCTACCGGTCCGGCCGTTTCCGAAACGAACTGCGCTGCGGCTTCACGCGCCTGAGGCGCGCGTTCGTGGTTCTAATCAGGTTTCGACTGAGTAAGCTTCTACAGCGCCCAATGCATCAGTCAATGGCCAAATGGCTGAGCTGACTCTGACGCCCCTGTTAAAACTCTGAAGTCCGAATGCCGAACCTAACCCTAGCACCCTGCCAGTGCCTCTGGGGAATATGCGCTCAATCAGTCAGCAGGCTTTTTCGGAGGCGCTTCAACGTCTCTGTAAAGACATCCGTTCGGTCAAATGCACGGGCCAAAACCAAGGTACCCTGGATACTGCCAACCACTTCTTCGGCGAGAGCTTGGGCTTCTTGTGGCTTGCGTCCAGTCCGTTCCAGCGCAGCTGCAAGCGCGTCGATCCAGGCGGCGAAGTAATCGCGGATTCTGTCGGCAAAGCGATCGCGCTCATTTCCAAGTGCGAATACTCCAACGAGACAGACACGGCGGCCGGAGAGGAAGTAACGACCCACATCGTCGAACATGGCCGTGATGCCCTCTACGGCATCTGAACGTTCGTTCAGCGATTCGAAGACATTCCGCTTGAACCAGTCATCAACTTGAGCGAGCACGCCAGGTCCGCCATTTGGACACGGGCTGATGCATTGAACACTGCAGAAGCTCGGTCAGTTAGAACAACGAACGCACGTGCTCGGCACGCGATGCTGCCGACAAGGATCTAAGGGCTTTTACTGCAACCACAGCACCAATCCGTGTCCAAATGGCGGACTTGATCTCACGCGCGTTGCGTGAACGATGTTCCTTGGTACCCCTGGCCGGAATCGAACTAACGACACAAGGATTTTCAATCCTCAGTCCGAATGGAAATTTTTTGCTTCAATTTATTGTGCAGATAAGAAACCAATCAGCCACTTACGGGCGTTTCCAGCGAAGTTTCGAATCCCCCTCTCTAAAGACAAAACAAAGTAAGCTACCCTCAGTAGCTTTTTTTTCGTCTACACGCTTCGAATCTACACACAGCTTGCGGCTACGCGGCAGCCTCGCGCGCCTGCAGTGCGCCTGTCTGGTTCTGATTAGGTTTCGACTAAGCATACTTTTACGGCGCCCAGCGCATCAGTCTGTTTCCGCATGGCAGACTTGGCCCTCGCTGCCACTTTGACGAGGCGCATCCCAAGCGAAGCATGCCTCCAGTCCAACTCCGGAATCCCTCCCTCAAAAAGTTAATGAAAATCATTCCCATTTGAAGTATTCTAGCTTGCCAGCCAGAAATCCCCGCCACACCATCAAGGAGGTATCCAGCCAAAAACAAGCCCAAAGAGACTTTATGACCGGATACGCTTTACGGGATACGCTCCCGCAGCGGCGCCTGGCTGCACGCCATCGCTGCACCCCTCTGCTGGCCCGTACATCGCTGGCCTGCGCCATTTCCACCCTGTTCCTGGCACCCGCATTGGCCCAGGAAACCAGCAACAGCCAGCCGCCATTCATGCAGACGATGGCGCCGGTCGCGGTGACCGAGCAGGCTTTGGCCGAGCCCGGCACGGCGACGACGGTCAGCGGCGACGAGCTCGATCGCGCCAACAACATGAAGGATGTGGTGCGCAACCAGCCGCTGGTGTCCGCGCCGGGCACGGTGGCGGGCACCACGCGCAACCGCAGCAGCTTTGACCGTTCCGGCACGACCGGCTACAACATTCGCGGCATCGAAGGCAACCGGGTCGGCATGGATGTCGATGGCATCGAAATGCCGGACGCCACCACCCGCCCATACGTGAGCCGGGCCGGCGTCAATTCGTTTGGGGTAGGGCGCGACTTCATCGATCCAGAGATGTTCACCTCGGTCAATATCCTCTCCGGCACCACCTCGGCCACGCGCTCGGCGGGTGGCATCGGCGGCGCCGTAAGCTTCAAGACCAAGTCGGCGGACGATTATCTGCGCGGCGACAAGGTGTCGTATTTCGGCGGCAAAGTGGGCTACGACTCGGCCGACCGCTCGTGGAACGAGAGCGTGACCGCAGCCGGCAAAAGCGGCAACCTCGATGGACTGGTCAGTTATTCGCGGCGCGATGGGCATGCCACGCGCAATAACAGCGATATCGTCGACAGCATGGCCAACGACTGGCATTCCGATGCCTTGCTGCTCAAGGGCGCACTGCGCATCGATGCGGCCAACCGGTTTGAGCTGTCGGCGGATTTGTACCGGCGCAAGAACGACACGTCGTTCTTCGGCTGGGACACGACCAGTACCTTCATCACCGAAAACTCGCAGCAACATAGCGACACCAGCCGCAACACGCTGCAGCTGATGCACCAGTGGACGCCGAACAACGCCTGGGCCGACCAGGCCGATACGCGTCTGTATTTCCAGAACACTGACACGAAAGACACGACCGATACGCAGACGGTGGCCACCAACGCCAGTGTGCGCAATGTTTCCGAGAACAAGACGAGTACCTGGGGACTGTCGAGCGTGGTCAACAAGCGGCTGGGCCGGCACTATCTCAGTTATGGCCTGAACGCGTCGGCGCAGGATGTGGAGCGGCCGTGGAACGTGACCGGCTACATGAAGCCGCAACCGGACACGACGACCACTCGGGCCGGGCTGTTTGTGCAGGATCAGATCGGCTTCGACCTTGGCGGCCATCGCCTGGTGCTGATCCCGGCACTGCGCGGCGACTACGTCAAGATCAGGACGCGTGACCTGGAGAACTTTGTCTCGGGCGTGTTGACGCCGGCCGACGTGGAAAAGATGTACGGCACTCCGAGCACCACCATCTGGAGTCCGAGCCTGGGCCTGAGCTACGACCTGACGCCGGCCATGGCGGCGTATGCGCAGTACAAGCGCAGCGGACGCGCGCCATCGGCCGGCGAGATTTTCGGCTCGTGGAACCTGGCCAGCAACTATGTTGCCAACAACCAGTACGCGCTGATCGGCAATCAAAACCTGAAAGAGGAAACCAGCGATGCTTTTGAGATCGGCCTGAAGGGCAAGCCAGCGCCGGGCGTGACCTTGAATACGTCGCTGTTCTACACGCAGTACAAGGATTTCATCGCCTACACCCGCTACGGCCGCGCGATGTTCCCGGCCATGTTCACCAAGGTGCCGGCGCATATCGGCACCATCTACCAGGCCGAAAACCGCGACGATGCGAAGATTTACGGCTTCGAACTGAGCGCACGGCTGGACCACGGGCAATGGAGTCCGCAGGCCAAAGGCATCTACACGACCTGGGCCATGGGCCTGAGCCGCGGCACCGCCAAGTCCAACTATGCCGGCGACAAGGACGTGCCGCT
Source organism: Janthinobacterium sp. (assembly GCF_031995485.1). NCBI lineage: Bacteria > Pseudomonadati > Pseudomonadota > Betaproteobacteria > Burkholderiales > Oxalobacteraceae > Janthinobacterium > Janthinobacterium sp. The sequence goes on along the minus strand of NZ_DAMAGB010000004.1, from coordinate 154,772 downwards.
CGAATCCGTGTTGCCGCGCAAGGCGATTATCGGCGCCGGCTACGATGCGCCGATGAAAGCATGGGGACTGAACCTGACCGGCACTTTCGTCGGCAGCAAGCAGGCCGTGGCGACCAACCGCGATGCCTACAACAACTCGGGGCCGGCGCTGACCGATGCCACCACGGCCCTGTTCCGCGTGCCGGGCCATGCGTCGTTCGATCTGATCGGCTACTGGCAGATCAACCGGAACCTGCGCCTCGATGCCGGCATCTACAACCTCGGCGACAAGCGCTACTGGGATTATTCCAGCGCACGCAGCTTGCAGCCGTCGGTCGCCCGTGACCGGCGCGACATCGAACTGCTGACTGAACCGGGCCGCACCGCGGCAGTGTCACTGAACCTGGCGTTCTAGGGTGTCCTGCCGGCCTGATGCAACGCCGGGCCGGCAGGGTGCACATTGGCGTTATCCACGTTTTATTTACAAGAGGTATCCATGCAATATCAACAAACCACACGCGGCGCGCGCGCCAGCCGTCTCGCCATGGCGGCCATGGTGGCGGCCATAATGGCTGCCTGTACCTCGGCGCCGCCGGCGACACAGCAATCGGCAACACAGCAGCCAACCGCGGATACAGGACCATCAACGCCCGCCGGCGGGCATGGCCTGTCGGCATTTATCGGCGGTTTCGACGCCAACCGCGACGGCGTGGTCACACGCCAGGAGTACGACGCGGTACGCACGCAGCGCTTCACGGCAGCCGATACCGATCATGATGGCGTGCTCAGTGAAGATGAGTATGTGGCCGAATTCGCAGCACGCCTGCAGCAGCAGTATGCCGGCCGTGCCCAGGACGACAAGTACGCCGGCTCGATCAGGCAGGCCCATGTGCGCTTCAAGATTCTCGATACCGACCATGACGGCAAGCTGACGCTGGCGGAAGAAAACGCGATTGCCGGGAAAACCTTCCAGCGCACCGATACCAATGGCGACGGCAAGATCGATCAGGCTGATGGGGAGAAGAAATGATGCAACCATTCCTGCTGCGCGCGCTCATCGCCGCATCGTCCCTGGTCATGCTGGCGGCACGCGCCCATACACCTTACTTGTTGCCGAGCAGCTTCGACGTGCAGCCCAAGGAGACGATCGGGGTCGATGCGGGTTTCACCGAGAAATTCTTTGTCCCCGCCGTGGCGTTTGGCGAGACGGCATTTTCGATCGTCACGCCGCAAGGTGCGCGCATGGCCTTTGGCGACATCCGCCAGTTCAAGCAGCGTACGGTGGCCGAACAGGCACTGCCAGACGAGAAAGGCACGTATCGCCTCAGCACCGGCCCCCGGCTGGGCGCCGTGTTTCGCACCTGGGAGCACAACGGCAAGACCGAGTCCGCACGCGATCCGCAGCAGGTCATGCCGGCAGACGCCAAGTTGCTGAGCCACTATCAGTCGCTGTCTGTTGCCGAGGCGTATGTCACTGCCGGCAAGCCATCGACGAAGGCGCTGGCCCCGCTCGGCAAGGGCCTGGAAATTGTCGCCATCACGCATCCGAGCGATCTGTACGTCAACGAGAAATTCGAGTTCGTGGTGCAATACGACGGCAAGCCCTTGCCGAACCAGAAGGTCAGTGTTTATCGTTCGCCGATGGATCTGGCCAGCCAGAGTACGGTGCAGCATCTGACCACCGATGCCGACGGAAAAGTCGCTTTGCCGTTGACGAAATCCGGACTGTATCTCGCCCTGGTGCGTTTTCAATCACCGGCGCCGGCCGGCGCCGCCGCGCCGATGTACGGCAACAATTACACCTTGACGTTCCACGTACTGGATCAGTGACTTCATCGATGTTTTCGGATTACGCGCTTGCGCTGATCCGACCTACGATCGCATATGTTCAGGCGGCGTGGTTCGTAGGTCGGATTAGCGGCGGAACGCCGCGTAATCCGACAACACCACCAACACCAGCGATGTTGCGGATTGCGGCGACCATAAAAAAGCTCGCCGAGGCGAGCTTTTCCCTTTCAAACCAATCCTAACAATCAGAACTGATTCATGGTGTTGTCCTTGCCGGCCGCCTTCAGCGCCGCTTCGCCGCTGAAGTAATCCTTGTGATCATCGCCGATGTCTGAACCCGACATGTTCTGGTGCTTGACGCAGGCGATGCCCTGGCGGATCTCCTTGCGCTGCACGCCGGCCACGTAGCCCAGCATGCCCTGGTCGCCGAAGTATTCCTTGGCCAGATTGTCGGTCGACAGCGCAGCCGTATGGTAAGTCGGCAGCGTGATCAGGTGGTGGAAAATGCCGGCTTCGCGGGCGGCGTCGGCCTGGAAGGTGCGGATTTTTTCGTCTGCCGTGGCAGCCAGTTCGGTCTCGTCGTATTCCACGCTCATCAGCTGGCCGCGCTCGTAGGCGGACACGTCCTTGCCATCGGCTTTCATCGCGTCGTAGACCTGCTGGCGGAAGTTCAGGGTCCAGTTGAACGATGGGCTGTTGTTGTACACCAGTTTGGCGTTCGGGATGACCTTGCGGATTTCGCTGACCATGCCGCCGATTTGCGAGATATGCGGTTTTTCGGTTTCGATCCACAGCAGGTCGGCGCCGTTTTGCAGCGAGGTGATGCAATCCAATACGCAGCGCTCTTCGCCGGTGCCGGCGCGGAACTGGAACAGGTTGCTTGGCAGGCGTTTCGGACGCAGCAGCTTGCCTTCGCGCTTGATGATCACGTCGCCATTGCCCAGCGCGTCGGCCGACACTTCTTCGCAGTCGAGGAAGGAATTATATTGGTCGCCCAGGTCGCCAGGGGTGGCGGTGACGGCGATCTGCTTGGTCAGGCCGGCGCCCAGCGAGTCGGTGCGGGCGACGATGATGCCGTCGTCCACGCCCAGTTCCAGGAAGGCGTAGCGGATGGCGCGGATCTTGGCCAGGAAGTCTTCGTGCGGCACCGTCACTTTACCGTCCTGGTGACCGCATTGTTTTTCGTCCGACACCTGGTTTTCGATCTGGATGCAGCAGGCTCCCGCTTCGATGAACTGCTTGGCCAGCAGGTAGGTCGCTTCGGCATTGCCGAAACCGGCGTCGATGTCGGCGATGATGGGCACCACGTGGGTGACGTGGCCGTCGATCTTGGCCTGGATAGCTTGCTTGGCGTCACCTTCGGCGGCGTCGAGCTGGCGGAACAGGCCGCCCAGTTCACGCGCATCGGCCTGGCGCAGGAAGGTGTACAGCTCCTTGATCAGGGCCGAGACAGCGGTTTTTTCGTGCATCGACTGGTCCGGCAGGGGACCGAATTCCGAGCGCAGCGCAGCGACCATCCAGCCGGACAGGTAGAGGTAGCGGCGGTCGGTGCTGTTGAAGTGCTTCTTGATCGAGATCATCTTCTGCTGGCCGATAAAGCCGTGCCAGCAGCCCAGCGACTGCGTGTATTTCGACGGGTCGGCGTCGTAGGCGGCCATGTCGGCGCGCATGATTTTCGCCGTGTACTTGGCGATGTCGAGGCCCGTCTTGAACTTGTTCTGGGCGCGCATGCGGGCGGCTGACTCGGGATTGATGGCGTTCCAGGCGCTGCCTTGTTGCTCTTTCAAACCTGCAACTGCCTTGATGTCGTCTTGGTATTGGGACATGTGAATCTCCTGAAAAAAAGCGATGGAAATAGAAAGTTGTCGTGTCTGCCGCTACGCTGGTAAAAGCAAACTGCATGACTAAATAGTAGGCCATTTTCAGGTGTTGCATCAAGTCTTATATAAGACATATAACTTAAATTTAATCGTTAAATTTCAATGACTTGAGTTTTGAATTTTGGGATGTGGGATGAATTTTCAATCCGTGGTACGGATGAGTCAAGGACGGCCGGGCGGCCATTTCATGATGTGAAACGGCTTTTCAGCTTTTGATGCAAGTGCACATTTTCAACGCTCACGCAGGCTGGTTTTGCCACGCCGTCACGCGGTTGCGCCCGGCGTTTTTCGATTGATACAGTGCAGCATCGGCCTGGTGCATCAGTTCCAGCTTGCCGATGCCGGCATGCTCGCCCGGAACGGCCGTGGCCACGCCGATGCTGGCGCTGACGTGCTGTTCGACACCGTCTGCATGCGGCAGGGCCAGCGCCACGATGGCTTCGCGGATCGCCTCGGCGACGACCTGGGCGCCGGCCATGTCGGTATTGGGCAGGATCACGGCAAATTCTTCGCCGCCATAGCGCGCCACCGTATCGGCCGAGCGCACGGCGTTGCCGGCGATGGCGCCGGCAACCGCCTGCAGGCAGGCGTCGCCGGCCACGTGGCCGTAGCGATCGTTGAACTTCTTGAAAAAATCCACATCCAACATCAACAGCGACACGGCCTGATGGCCGCGCCGGGCGCGTTTCAATTCGTAGTCGAGCACGTTGTCGAACGAGCGGCGGTTGGCCAGGCCTGTCAAACCGTCTTTCATGGCCATGGTTTGCAGGTCGGCATTGGCTTTTTCCAGTTCCTGGCTGGCGACGCGCAATTCTGTTTCCACGTGGTCGCGGATGGCAACCTGGCGTATCAGCTTGCGGAAAAACCAGGCCAGCGCGGCAAGCGCCCCCAGCGTGCCCGCGATGATCTGCGCGCTGAAGGTGCGCCATTGGGCAAAGATATCCTGCTTCGACAGGGCGGTGGCGACGATCACGGGAAAATCGTCGAGGCGGCGGTAGCTGTACAGGCGCTCGACGCCGTCGACGGTGGCCACCAGCATGCGGGTGCTGGCCGGGCCATGCTGGTAGTAACTGCGAAACATGGAGCCTCGCGACAGATCGGTGCCGATCAGTTTTTCCTGGAACGGGCGCCGGTAGATCAGGGTGCCGTTCTCGAGCGCAAAGAAGACCGTGCCCGAGGTGCCCAGGTCGAGGCTGTCATAGACGCGCTCGAAGGAATCGAGCCGCAGCGTGGCCAGCGCCACGCCGGCAAAGCTGCCGTCGCCGTGTTCCAGCCGGCGCGACACGGGAATGATCCAGTGGCCGGTCGAGCGGCTGCGGATCGGGGCGCTGATCAGTGTGCCCGTCTGCTTGTTATTGTGGTGATAGATAAAGTAATCGCGGTCCGAGTTATTGCCGATCTGTGGCGTGCCCAGCGAGGTGGCGTTCCAGATGCCGTCTTCGTCGTAGACAAACAGGCCGTGGACCTCGGGCACTTTGTGCGTCAGGTGGGCCAGGTAGCCATTCAGGCGCTGGCCGGCCGCGCCTGTCGTGCCTTCGCGCTGCGAGCGTTCGACGATATCGTCGAGCATCACATCGGCAATCTTGAAGGCGGTATTGGCTTGCGAAGCGAGCGTGCGCGCCATGTTTTCGGTCGCTACCTCGGCGTCGCGCAGGCGTATCGCATGCGACGACCAGACCAGCCAGGCGCAGGCGCCGGCAAGCGCCAGGCAGATCAGCAGCATCGCCAGGCTCATTGCGGCGATCAGCGGTCGTTTCTTGTCATGCAGTCCCTGCTGTCGCAAGTCTGTCATCATGTGCTTGGCTGCCTGCATGCGGGCACTCGGCGAGTGAATGGGGAGACAGGGCTGGCGCGTGGCTGGACGCCTTGCCTGGATCAGGAAAGGCCTGATGGGGATACGGTATCACAATCGCCCGCAGGCGACTGTGATTTTCTTTTACGACAACATTGCAACTTGATAGTGACGGGGTCAGTGCGCGGCGTGTGGCTGGTGTTTGACAAACAGCGCGGTCAGCATGCCGATTACGCACACCGCGATCACATAGTAGGCTGGCGCCAGCACGTTATTTTTCAGCAGCAAGGTCACGACCACGGGCGTCAGGCCGCCAAAAATCGCATACGACAGATTGTACGAAAATGACAGCCCCGAGAAGCGCACCTGGGCCGGGAACGATTTCACCAGCACGTACGGCACGGCGCCCACCACGCCCACGCACAGGCCGGTCATTGCATACAGCGGCAGCAGCAGGTCAGGGCGGCTGCCGATGGTGGTGTAGAAGAGATAGGTGGCGATCGCCAGCAGCAGCGAGCCGGCGAAAATTACGCGCTTGCCGCCCAGGCGGTCGGCCAGCATGCCGGCAATGATGCAGCCGAACGCCAGGCACAGCGTGGCCACCGTATTGGCCACCAGCGTGGTGCGCGGCGCGATATGGTGGATCTTTTGCAGCAGGGCCGGCGTCATCAGGATCACCACCACGATGCCGGCCGACAGCAGCCAGGTCAGCAGCATCGAGACGGCAACGGCACCGCGGTGGCTGCGCAGCACGGATTTCAAGGGCATTTCGGTGGCCAGGGTCTTGCGCTGCTGCATTTCCGCAAACACCGGCGTTTCATGCAGCCAGCGGCGCAGATACATGGCGCCAAAGCCGAATACGCCACCGAGCAGGAAAGGATAGCGCCAGGCGCCGTCGAGCACTTCGGCCGGCGTGTAGACGGTGTTCAGGCCGGTCGCCACCAGTGAGCCGAGCAGGATGCCGACCGTCAGGCCGGCCGTCAGGATGCCGCAGGCCAGGCCCGTGTAGCGGGCAGGCACATGTTCGGACACGAACACCCAGGCGCCCGGCACTTCGCCACCGACGGCCGCGCCTTGGAAGACGCGCATCAACAGCAGCAGCAACGGCGCCGCCAGGCCGATGGTGGCGTAGGTCGGCAGCAGGCCGATCAGCAGGGTCGGCACGGCCATCATCAGGATCGACAGGGTAAACATGCGCTTGCGGCCCAGCAGGTCGCCGAAGTGGGCCATCACGATGCCGCCCAGTGGACGCACCACGTAGCCGGCGGCAAAGATGCCGAAGGTTTGCAGCAGGCGCAGCCAGTCCGGCATTTCCGGCGGGAAGAACAGCTGGCCGATGGCGTTGGCGAAGAAGACAAAGATGATGAAATCGTAGAATTCCAGCGCGCCACCGAGGGCGGCCAGCGACAGCGTCTTGTAGTCTTGTTTGGTGAGCGGGCGTGCGGAAGCGATATCAGAGGAGGCCATGTGTCTCTTTTATGTGTTTTATGGGGAAAACTGCTGCTTACAGCATACGCAATTCCATGCGTTGAGTAAACGTTATGACCAGCTTGCTACCGCCGGTGTCTCGCGCACGCATCGCACGCTGCGCGCCGGCCGGCTAAGCTTGCCGGTACACCCCGCTCCAGCCCAGCCGCTCTTCCAGCCAGTCGTCCACTTCCGAGCTGTCCATATGCATCAGCACGGTGCCCCGCTTCAGGTCACCCTTGGCCAGCGCCAGCACGGTCAGCACAGCGTTCAGCAGCTCGGGTTCGCACTCGCCCTGCAGATCGCGCGCGGCGATTGCCGGCAACTGCGCCCAGGCTGCGTGGTAGCTGTCGGCCAGCCAGCCTGGCACGGGTGGATTGTGCCGGCGATGGCGTTCGATCTCGATCAGGGCAATCAGGGCATAAAAATCGACGCCGCGCTCTGCTGCGCCGCCGCAGATGGAGACCAGCTGCGGCACGGCCGCATACGAGGCGGCGCCCACATCGCCCTGGTGATGCAGTTCCTCCCACAGTTCATGCCATATATCATCGCCGGCGCGCAGGGCCTTGAGCGGCGCGGAGGCGTCATACGGCTGGCGGTAGCCGCCTTCGAGGGTGGACCAGAGGGGATCGTCGAGGGACAGCGGCATGGGTTTCCTTGGTTGAACTGCGCTCGCGTGCGCAAAGGCAGACTATACAATCACTGTGCAATGCGCGAGCTCAATAGAAAGGGAGAAGATGCTGTCTGAAAAACTGGTCGATTTTTTCAAGCAACAAGGCTGGTGGTATGACGACGCCAGCAGCGTCTATGCACAGGCGCTGCAGCAGCTGGGCGTGGACCTGGACAGCGATTTCGCCCGCTTCCATCTGCATGTCGAAGACGGGCCGACGTTTATCCAGCGCGGCAGGGAGCTGTACCAGCTGGGCTGGTTCGTCAGCAACACCAACTACGATCTGGCCTTGCAACATGCACATGATACGCTGGGGCTGCCGCGCGACTATTTGCCGCTGGACAGTTTCGAGGGCGAAAGCGGCTATTTTTACAACCGCAGCACCGGCGAGGTACTGCGGGTGTCGCTGGGCGACGAACTGATGGATTTCAGGGAGGGCCGCCTGGCGCCGCAATGGCCGACCTTCAATGACTTCCTGGCGCATTATTTTCAGCTGGATGCATCGCCGTGCCCATGATGGCCACTGCCACTTTTGACGATGTCGTGCGCGCGCTGCGCGCCAGCCAGGGCATCCGCGACAAGGTGATGATCACCGGCGCCACCTTGCTGGAAGACGAGCTCGGCATTACCGGCGACGATGGCTGCGATCTGCTGGAAGACCTGGAGCAGGCCTTCGATATGTCGTTTTCTGACGCGGACGGTTCGCTGCGCGAAGCCTTCGGCCTGGCTGACGATCAGTTCCTGTTCCATGGCGAAGGCTGGAATTTGCTGGCGCTGTTTCGCAAGGAAAACGTCAAGCCGCTGAGCGTGGGCGAGTTGCACCGCGTAATCGTGGCACGGCAACTCCTGTGCGGCGCAGGTGTCGCATGAGCTGGAGGTCTCCGCCACAACTGGTGGCGCTGGCCGCCATGTATGCCGAAGTGCAAGCTGATCCGCATGCCATCGATGACGCAGCCTTTCTTGATGCCGTCACCCGCGCCCACTGGCCCACCAATTGCTGGAGTTATGCGCAGGCATCGCTGGCCATCGTCAGCCATGCCTGCGTCCTGCGGCCGCGCCTGGCGCGCGAGTTAATTGCGCTGCCGGTGGCGGCCATGATGGCCGCTGGCCTGGACAGCGGTGCTGCCATCATCGAATACGGCAAGGCTTGCGTCGTCATGGAGCAACCGTATGTCGACTTCACGCCGCAAGGGCGGCGCTGGATGCGGCAGCAATGGCCCACGCTGGGCGCGCTGGTCGACGAGGAGGTTGCGCGGCAGTGGCTGGAGCTGATGGACGACGACAGCTGACGCTGCAGCAGCTACAATACCGTTATCATCTTTAACGGAATATCTATTCCACTTCCTGGACGCATTGATGCCTGAACTCGCCCCCATCGCCTTTCCGCAAATGATCGTGCCACCGGAACCCATGCAGGAGCGCAGCAGGCAGGCCTTCGAGCGCCTGCTGCAGGTGGGCGAGCAATTGCTGGCCGAGAACCGTTTCGACGAAATCGGCGTGGCCGATCTGGCCAAGCTGGCGGAAACCTCGGTCGGCACCTTTTATCGCTTGCTGAAAGACAAGGACACCCTGAGCCGCCTGCTGCTGCAGCGTTTTTTTTCCGACATGGTGGCGCAGGTCGAGGCGCTGACGGAACTACACCAGTGGCGCGAGCGCAGCCTGGAAGAGTTCATTCGCGCCATGGTGGCGATGTTTGTGACGGTCAACCACGGCCGGCGCGGCGTGCTGCGCGCGCTGATCACGCGTTCGTCGCAGGATGCGCAGTTCCGCGACCGCGTGCACCAGATCAACCATCTGATTTCGCAGCGCACGGTGGCCGTGCTGGCCAGCAAATCGGCCAGCATCGGCCATCCGGACCCGACCCAGGCGATGATGGTGGTGCCACCGGTATTGCTCGGGATATTGAACCAGCATACGCTGACGGGCTCGCTGTCGTTTTTGTCGGCGGCCGCGCTGGAAGACGAGCTGGTGCGTGTTGCGCTCAATTATCTGCGTTAAATATATTTTCTGAATTAACTTGAAATCGGAATTCGGATTCCGTATTATGTTTTCCAAGGATAAGCAAATGACTTGTCCACGAACACACAGCATGTTCACCGGAGACAGCAATGCGGCGCCATACGACATCCGATGTCAGTTTGCATTATCTCGATTTCCATGCCGGACCGGGGCAGGGCGATCCGGTGTTCCTGCTGCATGGCCTCGGTTCCTGCAGCGAGGACTGGCGCCCGCAGATCGATGCGCTGGCCGGCGCACACCGCCTGATCGTGCCCGACCTGCGCGGCCACGGCATCAGCCCCGCGCCCGAAGGCGCGTGGCGCATCGGCGACTTCGCCAACGATCTCTTCAACCTGATGGATCAGCTGGACCTGCCGCGCGCCCACGTGGTCGGCTTTTCGCTGGGCGGCATGGTGGGCCTGGACATGGCCAACCGCGCGCCGCAGCGCATCGCCTCCTTGTGCCTGATCAACTCGCAGCCGTTCCAGGGCCGCAAACCCGCCACCTTGCTGTTTGCCTACTGGCTGCGCCGCACCGTGATTGCCACCTTCGGCCTGAAAGCGATGGGCAAGCTCATCGGCAGGAAACTGTTTCCCGAGCCAGCCCAGCAGGAGCTGGTCGAGCGCTTTGCCGCGCAGATGGCCGGCATGTCGAAACGCGCCTACCTGGCCGCTCTGGACGCCATCTTTCACTGGGATATCAACGTTCAATATGACGCGCTGGCCATGCCCGTCCTGATCATGGCGGCCGACCAGGATTACACGCCGGTGGCCAGCAAGCGCGCCTTTGCCGCACCATTACCCGATTGCCGGTTCGAGCTCATCACGAACTCGCGCCATGCGACGCCCCTGGACCAGGCGCCGCGCGTCAATGCGTTGTTGCAGTCCTTTCTTGCAGTGCCTGCCTTAGCTTCAACATACTCAAAATAAACAGGCCGTCTGCCGTAGTGGCAGGGGCATGGCGCCAGACGACGGGCAGAGCCGCTGCATGCGGCGGGCAGCACTGCGCCTGGGCAATCTGGCTCCACGTTCCTGTTCATGCCGCAAGCGAGCCTGACAACAGGAGACGTCATGAAACATGCTGTGAAATTGTTGCCCGTCGCGCTGGCCGCGGCCGGCGTTGTCAGTCTTGCCCTGCCGGCCCATGCGCAGGAAACCACGCCGGCCACGGCGGATGAGCAGGAGGCCAGGGAGCGGATGGAAACCGTCACCGTCTCGGCGCGCCGCCGCGACGAGCGATTGCAGGACGTGCCGCTGGCCGTCACCGCGTTTTCCGCCAGGGCACTGGAGCGGGCCAATATCCAGAGCCTGGCCGATTTGCAGGAGCGGGTGCCCAATCTCACCGTGTATGCCTCGCGCGGCACCAATACGACGCTCACGGCCTTTATCCGTGGCGTCGGCCAGGCCGATCCCGTATGGGGTGTCGATCCCGGGGTCGGCATTTATTTCGACGACGTGTACATGGCGCGTCCACAAGGCGCCTTGCTCGATGTGTTCGACGTGCAGCGCATCGAGGTGCTGCGTGGCCCGCAAGGCACCTTGTACGGCAAGAACACCATCGGCGGCGCCATCAAGTACATCTCGCGCCCGCTGGCAAAGGAAAACGGTGCCTCGGCAGAGGTGGGTTTCGGCAACTACCAGCAGCGCAACCTCAAGGGCGCCTTCAACCTGGCCAGCGAGAACGGCGTCTGGCGCGCGCGCCTGGCGGCGGCCAAGCTGGACCGTGACGGCTTCGGCCGCAACACCTATAACGGCGAACAGGTGAGCGACCAGGACAGTACGGCGGCGCGCCTGTCGGTCGGCTATTTTCCGCTGGATGTTCCGTTGAGCATCGTGCTGAGCCTGGACGCCACCGACGACAAATCGGGCGTGCGCGGCTTCCAGCGCATGGGCGTCAGCGCCTTCGATCCGCTGCGCCGCCCGCCGTCCACCGATGCCTACGATATCGAGAGCAGCATGCCGGGCAATAATTTTACGCACAACCGCGGCGGCTCGCTGGTGGCCAACTATGCGCTGTCGAACGACTGGTCGGTGAAACTGATCGGCGCGAAACGGCGCAGCAATTCCGAACAGACCATCGACTTCGACGGCTTGCCGCTGCCGATCGCCGACGTGTTCGGCGACTCGCGCGACGAGCAGAAGAGCCTCGAACTGCAGGCGTCGTACAGCGGCGATCATGGCTCGGGCGTGATCGGCCTGTACCGCTTCGAAGGCACGGCCGGCGGCGGCATCTACAACAACTTCCTGGGCCGCCAGTTCACCTCGGCCGTCAGCACGGTCGAGACCGACAGTACGGCGCTCTACACCGACTGGACCTGGCCGCTGGGCACCTTGTGGAGCGTCAACGCAGGCCTGCGCCATACGCGCGAGACCAAGCGCGCCATCGTGCTCAACCAGGTGTTTGCCGACGCCGCTTTTACGCGGCCCGTGCAGAACGCCGCCGACTTCGACAAGTCGCTGTCGGTCAGCAATACCTCGCCCAAGTTGTCGCTGCGCTACCAGGCCTCCAGCACCACGAATCTGTATGGCAACGTCTCGCGCGGTTTCAAGTCGGGCGGCTACAACGTACGCGCCAACAACCTGGTGGTGGCCGACTCGGCGCGGCCTTACCGCGATGAAACGCTCGATGCGCTGGAAGTGGGCATGAAGTACGCTGCGCCCGACGATACGCTGGACGTCAACCTGGCGCTGTTCCACAACCGCTACAAGGACATTCAATTGTCGGTGTTTACCAGCTACACGCAGCCGGGCGGCTTGCCCGGCTTCTACGGCGACTTCACGAATGCCGGCAAGGCCACCGTCAATGGCGCCGAGTTCGAGTTTTCGTGGCGGCCGAACCGGCAGTGGGAACTGAACGGTTTCCTGGCTTTTCTGGATGCCAGTTACAAGGAATTTATCAGCGGCGGCCGGGATATTGCCGACACGCAAAAGTTCAGCAATACCCCGCGCAAGCAGCTGGGCCTGAACGTCACCCGCACCGACCGCGACGTGCTGGGCGGCACCTTGCGTTCGATGATCGGCTATGGCTATCGCAGCAAGGTCTATCCGACCACCGACCTGAGCGAAACGCTGGCGCAGGGCGGCTACGGTTTGTGGACGGCCGGCGTGGTGTGGGAGGGCGCGAAAAACTGGACCTTCAGCCTGCATGGCAGCAACCTGGGCAACGCGCGTTACCGCACCGATGGCTACAACATTCCCGCCGTGTATATCCTCGATGGTTTCTATGGACCACCGCGCCAGGTCATTGCCAAGGCGGCTTATAAATTTTAGTCACCATTAACGTCCGCTTTAACCCCAAAGCAAACCCCGGCATTTCAGCCGTTGGGGTCAGAGATCATAAGCAGCAGTAATCACTCAAAGGAGACTGGCATGCTGTATCACTACCTGCGTCACTGCTTTACAGTTTTGATCGCCGCCTGTGGCCTGCTGGCGGCGATGCCGGCCTGGGCCGGGCAATGGGACTTCGGCCTTTATGCGAGCCTGTGGGGTTCGCGTGAATATCAGGTCTGGCTGCCCAGCAACTACAACCCGAACACACCCTTGCCGGTGGTGCTGATGCTGCATGGCTGCGGCTCCGAGCCGAACAGCATGGCCGCCGTCAGCCGCTATAACGCGCTGGCCGACAGCGAGAACTTTATCGTCGTCTATCCGCGCCAGAACACCACGGCCAACCCCATGCGCTGCTGGAATTTCATGCTGCCGCTGAACCAGGAACGGGGCACGGGCGAGCCGGCCGTGCTGATGGGCATCCTCAACAAGGTGAAGAACAAGTATGCGGTCGATGCGCGGCGCATCTATGTGACGGGCATCTCGGCCGGCGGCGCCATGGCCTCCATCATGGCCGCCTGCTATTCCGATGTGTTTGCAGCCGTGATGGTGCATTCGGGCGGCATGTACAAGGGTGCGACCGGCCTGGCGACGGCGGCCGATTCGCTGTTCAACGGCAGCAGTTTCGATCCGAAAGTGCGCGGCAAAGATGCCTGGCAATGCTCGGGTTCGCCGCGCCGCCTGATGCCGACGATGGTATTCCACGGCACGGCCGATATCGTGGTCAACCCCGTCAACGGCGAGCAGACCATCGAGCAGTTCCTGCAGACCAATGACTACGGCGACGATGGGCTGGACAACGACAGCGTGCGCTACCGTGCCGACAGCATCGTGCGCCAGACGGTGCCGTATGGGCGCAGCTATACCATCGACACTTACCTGGCGCATGGCGCCGTGATCGCGCAGAAATACACGGTCGAAGGCATGAACCACGCCTGGAGCGGCGGTCCACCGGGCTGGCCGTTCAGCGATGAACTGGGGCCGGACGCCACCACCATCAGCTGGAATTTTTTCAGGCAGTACCAGCGCTGAGGCAGCTTTTTACTTCAGCAGCCGCTGCATCAGGATCTCGAAAAAGCGCGGCTGGTTCGATGCCAGGCACACCTGGGCGTTGGGCTGGCCTGCCGCTTCGCGCGTATAACCGTCGCTGGTCACGGCGATGCGCAGCGGCACCGTCGGGCAACTGGCCGGATCGATCAGCCAGGTCACCGGCACCACGTCGAACAGCGACGGCATATTGCTCGACCATGGCTGGTAGCTGTCGATCCACTGGTGATACAGCAGGGTGACGGCATCCGTCAGCGGCGAACCATGGCCGAAAATGGCGTTGCGTTCGACTTCGTCGAGGCGGATCTGGGTCGAATCGAGCGGCATCATGACGATCGGCACGCTTGATGTGAACAGCGCCTGCGCGCCGGCGATATCGGACACGATGTTGTATTCCTTGTCGGCCGGGCGCGTCGGCACATACTGCGACTTGCGGTAGCCGGCGCGCACCGAGCCGCCCATCATCACCACCTGTTTCAGCTTGCCGAACGCGGCTGCATCGCGCGCGATGGCCGCGCCGATATTCGTCAGCGGACCCAGCGCCAGCAGCGTCACCTGGCCCGGCTGGCGCGCCGCCTCGCGCAGGATAAACTCGACCGCATCATGCGGCGCCGTGGCTGGCGCCTGGCCCCGCGCGGCATAGCGCGCCTGGGTAAACGGCGTCGGATTCGCGGTGGCGATACCTTGTGCCACCGCAATGCCGGCATGGCCCGTTTCCCGCAGCATGCGTTCGAGCAGGCGGCCGCGCAGAGCCGTGTCGCCCCACGCCGTGGTGATGCCGACAATCTCGATATCGGGACTTTGCAGCAGCAGTGCCAGCGCAAACGCGTCGTCGATATCGTCGCCGATATCCATGTCGACGATCACTTTGTGCATCGGTGCGGCGCTGGCGTGGCCGGGCAACGACAGGCTGGCCAGCAAAATCGGCAACAGGGCCGCGCGGCGTAACAGGGAGAGGCAGAAAGACATGGCAAACCTGACGGTAGTGGACGGAAAGGAAGCAGCGGGCGATTTTAGCAGCCAGCGCTGCGGCAATGCTGGCATAACATTATTGTTATGGTATTTGCAATCCGTGCATTGCTCGCGTTTCAACCGGGAATAGCCCATAATCGGACTAGCGCCGGGTTACCGGCCAGCCGCAGAATGGCACAATTTTAATGGACAGCAGCGCAATCAGGGATGGGGCGGCACGGAATGGAAGAGTCAAAAGCGAGCGATGTTGCATTGGTGCAATCGATTGCCGCCGTACCAACGATCATGCGCGTGATTGCCGAAAGCACGGGCCTGCGCTTCGTCTGCGTGGCACGGGTAACGGAAGATTCCTGGACCACCTGCGCCGTGCTCGACGGCCTGGGCTATAACCTGGTGCCTGGCAGCGAGCTGGTGCTGTCGAGCACCTTGTGCGACGCCGTGCGCACGCGGCAGACGCCGATCATTATCGACAGCGTGGCCGCCAGCGATCTGTACCGGGACCATCCGACGCCGAAACAATATGGCTTCGACAGCTATTTTTCCGTGCCGCTGTACTGGCAGGACGGGAAATTCTTCGGCACCCTGTGCGGCCTCGATCCGGAACCGCACAGCCTGACGACGCAAAAAGTGCGCGACTCGCTGCAACTGTACGCGGAGCTCATTTCGCTGCAGCTGGAAACGGGCAAGCGCATGATGGCCACCGAAGGCGCCTTGCTGGCCGAGCGCGAGACGGCGGAACTGCGCGAGCAATTCATCGCCGTGCTGGGCCATGACCTGCGCACGCCACTCGCTTCGATTGTCAATGGCGCCGAGCTGATCAAGCTGATGGCGCCCGGCGACAAGGCCAGCAAAGTCGCGCAGCGCATCGCCCGCAGCGGCCACCGCATCGGCAGTCTGGTTGACGACCTGATGGACTTCGCCCGTGGCCGCCTGGGCGGCGGTATTCCGCTGACGATGGTCACCACCAGCGAGCTGGGTGCGCAATTGCGCCACGCCGTGGCGGAACTGGAAAGCAGCCATCCGGGCCGCGTCATCCGCAGCAACATCGAACTGGACTGCCAGCTGGTCTGCGATCCGCGGCGCCTGACGCAGCTGCTGTCGAATCTGCTGCTCAATGCGCTGACACACGGCGACGCGCAATATCCCATTCATGTGAGCGGCGAATGCCGCGACGGCCAACTGCTGCTGGCCGTGGCCAACCAGGGCGAGCCGATCGCGCCCGCCACCCTGGAACGCCTGTTCCACCCGTTCTGGCGCGGCAACCACAGCAATCCCGGCGCCGCCGGTCTGGGCCTGGGCCTGTACATCGCTTCCCAGATCGCGCGCTCGCACAATGGCGAATTGCATGTCAGCTCGACAGCAGAGGGCACCGTGTTCAGTTTTCGCATGAGCGTGATGGAAGACCCCACCTCAAGGTAAGTTGCTGAAACTCAAGTATTGCCTGTATCTCCCATGGCATTGTCGATGCTCCATATCGATATGTGCGGGAGGCGGCAATGGATGGCAGCGACGACGTTTTTCTTGAACCAGCCAGCCTGCTGGGCAGCAACCGCCCGCTGCGCTTGCGCCTGGGCGCTTCGCCACGTATTCCGACAGACAGCCTGATACCGCAAACCGTGTTTGGCGATGAAGCCATCTGCGGCGGCATCGAGTACCGCGTGCTGTGCGTGTCTCCCCATGCAGGGTTGCCGCTGGCCAGCCTGATCGCCTTGCCGGCCGCGCTCGATATTGTGACCGACCAGGGCCAGCTGCGCAGTGTGTGCGGCATCGTCACGCAGGCCAGCGCGGGCGACAGCGATGGTGCGCTGGCCAGCTATCAGCTGGTGTTCGCCGACGTGTTTGCCGTGATGGAAAAGCGTGTCAATACCCGCGTGTTCCGGCGCCTGAGCGACATCGATATCGTCAAACTCCTGCTCGACGAATGGATACGCAGCAACAGCGTGCTGGCCCATGCATTCCAGTATGCGTATGCGGATTTTTTTGAAGTGGAAGCCTATCCGCAGCGCGAGTTCGTAATGCAGCACAACGAGTCCGATGCGGCGTTTGTGCGCCGGCTGCTGGCGCGCAGCGGCGTGGGATGGTTTTTTCGCGCGGGTGATGGCGGCCCGGCCCGGGCGCAGGCCGAGCCATCGCATACGCTGGTGCTGTTCAATCACGCCGACGGCTTGCGGCGCAATATGGCCGGCAGCGTGCGCTACCACGCTGATCGCGCCACCGAACAGCGCGACTGCCTGGTCTCCTGGAACGAGGTACGCACCTTGCAAGCGGGCAAGGTGACGCGCCATAGCTGGAACCATGTGCATCCACGCGCGCGCCAGTTCATGTCCGCCGATATCATTACACAACGCAATCAAGGCATGCATGGCAATGCACTCGCAGCCAGCCTCGACGATTATCTGGTGCTGCCGCCGTGCGCCGGCACGGACCATGAAGCGCTATGTTACTTGGGCATGCTGGCGATGCAGCGTCACGATTATGACAGCCATTGCTTTCATGCCGAAGGCGGCGTGCGCGATCTGTGCGCGGGCGAATACTTCAGCCTGGCGGGGCATCCCGATATCGACCGCCTGCCTTCAGGCGAACGCGACTTTGTGGTGACTTCCTTGCAGGTGGCGGCGCAGAACAACCTGCCGAAAGAACTGGCCGCGCGGGTGGCGCGCCTGTTCGGCCGCAACCGCTGGCTGACGGACAACGACACGCTGCTGCAACGCGATTTTGGCGCCGTGGTCGACCGCGGTCCCTTGCGCATGCATATCGAACTGACGGCAGTACGGCGCGGCATTCCCATCCTGCCCAGCTACGATCCCCGTACCGACCTGCCGCCATTGCCCATGCAAAGCGCGCTGGTGGTGGGACCGGCCAATGAGGAGGTGCATTGCGATGCGCATGGCCGCGTCAAGGTGCGCTTTCCCGCCACGCGCTGTGTCGATCATCAGCATGCCGGCGGCGCCGGCGCCAACGATACCGATGCCGATTCCGCCTGGGTGCGGGTGGCGTCGAGCTGGGCCGGCAATGGGCCGGGCAGCGGCCGGCAGTGCGGTTTTCTCGGCTTGCCGCGCATCGGCAGCGAGGTACTGGTGGCGTTTCCCGGCGGCGACCCGGACCAGCCCATCATTATCGGCCAGCTGTACAACCACAGCGCGCAGCCGGTGGCGCTGTCCGATGCGGGCGAGCTGCCCGGCAACCGCTATTTGTCCGGCATGAAAAGCCGTGAAATCAGGGGCGGTCGCGCCAACCGTTTGCGCTTCGATGACATGCCGGGCCAGATCAGCGCCCAGCTGGCCAGCGACCATGGCGCCTCGCAACTGAACCTGGGCTGGCTGGCGCAGGAGCGCAACGGCAGCCAGACCATCGCACGCGGCGAGGGCGCGGAACTGCGCACCGACGAGCAGCTGGCGCTGCGCGCCGGCAAAGGCATGCTGCTGTCGGCTTGGCAAAAGCTCGATGCACAAGGCGGCCAGATGGCGCGCAGCGAAACGCTGACGCTGATGGAAAACTGTTTGCAGCTGTTCCGTTCGCTGGGAAGGTATGCGGCCAGTCACGAAGGCGGCCAGCCTGAAGACCAGGCGCAGCAGGAGTTGCAGCAAGACCTGAAAAGCTGGGAAGGCGCCAGCAATACCGCGCCACGCGCCGAGCCAGGCGGCGCCCCGCTGATCGCCGTGACCGCACCGGCCTGCATCAGCTTTGCCAGCTCCAAAGCGATTATCAGCTACGCCGCCGGCAATATCGATAGCGTGGCGCAGCAGCACCTGCAGTGGGTGGCGGGGCAGCGCTGCAGCGTCAACGCGGGCAAGGGCATCTCGCTGTTTGCCCACGCGGACGGGCTGCGCGCCATCGCGCATCATGGCAAGTTGCTGCTGCAAAGCCAGCACGACGATACCGACATCAATGCCGGCAAAAACCTCAAGCTGACGGCCAGCGAAGGCAAGATTACAGCGATGGCCGACGAGATCGTGCTGATCTCCAAACATGGCGCGTTTATCCGCATTGGCGACGGCATCACGCTGGGCAGCGACGCGCCGCTCAAGTTCAATGCGCCCAGTTTTGCCTTCGGCGAAGCGCAAAGCATGGAGACGCAATTGCCGGGCTTTGCCGATGGCAGGGCCGACCAGCAGTTCATTTTTGAATACGAAGACAGCGATGATCCGGAACAACCTCAACTGGCGCCGCAGTCCGCGTTTGAAGTCAAGCTGGGCGACGGCTCGACGGCGCAAGGAAGCAGCGACGAGGCCGGCAAGAGCGCGCTGCTGGAGCGAGACGCCATGCATCTGGCCGGTATCGAAGTGTTCAACAACAAGGACTGAAGACAGCGGAGGCGGCGATGAGCATCTATCCGAAAGTACCGTATGTGGTGGGCAAGGACGTGACCTTGCTGCAATGCGAGCGCAAGATCTGCAAGAAGGTGGCAATCCGCCGCAATCTGCCCGGCAATATCATCGTGATTCACGGCGTCAACGACCTGGGCGTCAGCTACCAGGCGGTGGAACATGGCCTGTGCGAGGGGTTGAAGGAGCGGCTGGGACGTGGTTTTGCGCCGGCGTCGTACCGCATGCCGGTGGCGGCGGACAAGGACAAGCTGGAAGAAGACCCGGACGCGGTATTTTTCAAGCGCAGCTTCAACGAGGAGACCAATAGCCCCGTGATTCCTTTTTACTGGGGCTACCGCGAAGTCGAGGACAAGAGCGGCATCAAAAATGGCCAGTATGTCGACCGTTATGGCAACCGGCTGGACAAGGATCTGTCAAAAGAGGGCGGCCCTTTCGGCAACGCCACCAGCAGCCTGCCTGACATGTGGCGCCGGGGCATTTCCGCGCCGATCGACCCCGTGAATGACGCCCTGCGTCCGTTGCGCACTGCCCCTGGACGCATGTATATGGTGCTGGCGGCGCAGCGCTTGGCCGCGCTGATTGCCATGATCCGCGATTACGATGCGGAAGAGACCGTGAGCATCGTGGCGCACAGCCAGGGCTGCCTGCTGTCGCTGCTGGCGCAGGCGATGCTGATGGAAAAGGGACTGGCGCCGGCCGATACGCTGATTCTGATGCATCCGCCTTACAGTTTGCTGGACAACATTCCCTATGCAATGAAGAAGATCAGCACGCTCGATGGCGGGGAGGATGCAGCCATGCGACCGTATTATCACCTGCTTGACGGCATGCAGACGCTGTCGGCGCGGTTGAAAACATTGGTCAATATCGTGGCCGGAGTGGCCAAGGGAACCGGCAAGTCGGCTAATCCATCGTTTGACGGGTTGAAGGATGACAAGCACCGCGGCATGGTCGGCAGCGGCTGGAAAGCGGAAACCGACCGCGACAACCGTGGCAAGGTATATCTGTATTTTTGCCCCGAAGATATGACGGTGGCGCTCGATAATATCCAGGGAATTGGTTGGGATGGAGTGGCCGATATTGCTGCCGGTAGCGAGATAGCGATAGAAGAAAGAGCCTGTCTGGAGAATGGCCAGAAAGGTGTTCTCAGCATTCCATTTGTGCGTGACTATGTGAGCAAACCACTGGAGGAATTGGGCCAGCGTTTTTATCAGCGTGTCTTCAGCAACAAGGAACGGCTTGACCCTGCGACAGGAAAAGTGGGTATATCGCTGGTGGGAAAACCGCCGCCCTTCGATTTTCCTTTGCGGCTGCCGACGGAGTCGGAACAATCGCATGTGGAAGTCTCGCAGCGCAGCAATCGCGCACAGCACAAAAAGGTCGCATGGCCCATCGATACCAAGCTCAGCAAGACAGAACAGCGCAACGGCATTCGCACCATCACGGGTGAAGCCTTGCACAAGCCCGTGCCGGCCGATCTGCGCGGCACCTCGCAAATCGATCCGGCCAACATTCCGGCCACATCCATGATGAGGAATCGCTCACCCAAGGATCAGGGGCCGGCCGAGGAAGTCGATCCCTGCGAAGCGACGATCGCAGTCACGAGCGCGAGCGGCATGCTGGTGCACAAGGAATATCGTCCTGATCCGGGGGGCTATCAGAAGTTTCCTGATCGAGCAGAATCTCTTGGTGATCAAGAACTTGCACTGATGACAGCAAGCTATAACAAGGAAAAAGGGCTGGACAAGAGGCCCGAATCAGACAGGCATACAGTCATTTCCGCGAAACGCTATCCCGATAGCAATGTCGTGGCCGACATACAGGAAACCCCGAATGAAGCACGCCTGCGCTGGCAGCGTGAAGTCAGTCCCAAATCCTTCCATAGCTCGATTATCGGCAGCGCGAAAAACCATCGCCAGGTGACGGCATATGACGTGGCCATCGGTAGTGGCAAGGCCAGTTCGGATCCGAAGTTTTATGCGTATTTGTGTGCGGTGGCGGATTGGCGGGTGAAAAAGCCTGGCCCCGCTGATAAGCGGAGAGACGGAATATTGTTGGCAGATAAATTTCGTACTTTGCATGCCGTGTTTCTGGCTGTTGAACCAGCATGGCGTAAAACAATTATTGACGGAAATATCGACTATTACAACAGTGGTGTATTACCGGCAGGACTGCCATTGCTGTCAGGTGGATTGTGGAAGATCGTCATTTCTCAAACAAAAAACATGAAGGTGGTGACTGAGAGGCCGACGAAAAAATAAATATGTTGATCGATGAAATATTGCTCAAAAAGGTGATGATCATGATGCTGCGTCTTTTTTGGTTTTTATCGGTAGTAGTCGTGTTGATTGTCGGAGTGTTGTGGATAGGGGCTGCCGCAAAGAGGGATACCCGGAGTCAGATAGCAGGGAAATTGTCCGCAGAAGTAAATGCCAGTTCCGGCGAGCAGGAGCGACGGGAATATGTATTGGAAGTGATAGGGCTGGGTGTTACGCTGGACAAGTATCGGCAAGGCAAACTGTGGGATGCTTTGCAACAAGGAAGTCCCTTCACCACCGTACGCGAGCAGGACCCCAAGAAATATCCCTGGTCGGGGTCTGACAAGGATGGGACAGGCGGTAGCAGAGCCTATGACGCGCTGGAAAACGGCATCAATTTCACCCCCATCTGCTGGGGAATGCCATCGTTTTATGCCGGCTCGCCCATACGTGATCCTGCTCAGCTGCCGACTCCGACAGAGCCGATAGCAGGACTGGTATCCGGTGCTGCAACAGGCGGCATGCCCATGCACCTCTTTGCAATCGCATCCTCGAAGCTCGACGAGCATCCCGATGATCTATTAAACGAAGTATTCGCTTTTTTCGATGCGCATCCTGATGTCCCTTATGTAGCGGTGCACTCCGAAGACAGTGTCGGTACTCGCGATGGGAATCGCAAGCCCGGTGATCCGATGAAGCTGACTGATGGCTATTACATCCCGGACATGCCCGACGCTACCGCAGTGTTCATCCTTGCGCGCAGGGAGAGAGTCGCATCCATGCTGCCCTATGTATGGGACGATCCCGAGAATAAATTTGTGAATGAACAGCTGCGGGCCATGTATCACGATTTGAAAAGATCGCTTGCCAGGCCGGTCCAGGCAATATGGTCCAGCAGCATGATGCCTCGCCAACCCACCGTCCCCGAATGGCTCGCCGCCACCGCCAAATTCGCCCAGCGTCCCGATGTCCGTGGCGTGGGGGTGTATCAGTTCAATGCCATCAATCCCTGGATCCACCATCCACCGCAGACCTGGAAACCGACGCCGTGGTTTCCGATTCCCTGGAACCGCGAACAGATGGCAACCTTTGATCGGCTGCCGTCGTTCGGCTTCGTGCACCGGCCCATATTTGTCAAATTCAAGGACGAGAACGGCAAGCCGGTAACGCGCCGCGATGAACGGCAGAAGATCTTCAATGCGGGCTGGCAGGATGCGCTGCAGACCTTGCCCGAAGCGGAACGCACTAAAGGAGCGGCACGCATCATTGCCGCCACCGGCAAGCAACCGGCGCAGCAGCTGATGCTCGAAGGCATGCTGCATGACTATGCGGCGCACGGCGGGCCCGAGATCGACAGCGGCAAGACGGCGCAGTTCATCAATACCGATCACCGGCTGGGCAATACGGGGTCGGCGACCTTCTTCGTGCAGATGGCGATCGGCGTGATGGGCAGCTATCGCGATGGCGGCGCCAGCGCGGCCATCAACCTGCGCGACCGCGATGAGGCAAGCATCATCTTCATTACGCCGCCGTCCGATGCCGTGCGCGAGGAGCAGGAGCCGCGCGAGATCTTCCGCAGCCGCGTCACGCCCGCCGTCGATCCGGCCAATTATGCAGCGCCGTCGGTGGAGTCCTTGCTGGGCAGCCAGGCGACGAAATAGGGGGCAGTCATGCGCAAAGTCATCCGTCTCGGTGATGCCACCTCGCATGGCGGCAAAGTAATCTCCTGCTCTGCCACGCATGTTACCGTCGGCGGCATTGCCGTCGCCTGTGTTGGCGACCTGTGCAGTTGCCCGGTCAAGGGACATAATGGCTGCACCATTTCCAGCGGCTCGCCGCGCCATGCGGTCAATGGCGTGGCAGTGGCGTTCGAGGGCGACCGCACCAGTTGCGGCGCGACCCTGGTGGCTGGCGGCGCCACTTACCGTTCTACATGACGCCAGCTTGCTCCTCTATAATTCCTTGATCATCTCCTCAAGGAATTGCATGCAAGTTACTCCCCTGCGCCCGCTGGCGCTGCTCGCCTTATTGACCGGTTGCCTGTCCGCCAGCGCAGCGGAGCGTGCGGCGGCGCAGACTCGCGCACCGACAGCCGAAGAACAAAAGTCGTTCGACCAGTTTTATTCGCAGGCCCATCCTGGCGACAAGCCGGTCCGTACGCTGTTCGAAGTGCGGCGCGAGGCGGGCAGCCGTGGCTGGACGGTCAGCGCCGCAGCGGAAGCGGCGCCGCACCGGGGGCAGGGGGCATTGTGCCGCACGCACCGCACCAGCTATATGCTGAACGGGGCGGGCAGGCAGGCCAGGTGGGAGGAGCGTGGCGTCGAGTATTACGCCTGGCTCGACCGTGGCGCCTGCCGGCCTGTGGCCGAGCCGGTGCGGCTGCTGCAGCGCGTGCCCGATGCGGAGCTGGAAGGGGTGTTGCTGTACCAGAAGCCGCTGCTGGCGCGGGCAAGGCTGCTGATGGCGGGCAATACGGAATGCGCGCCGCTGCGGGCCCTGAACTTTACGCTGGCCGGTGTCGACGTGGGCGCGTCGCGGCCGAAAGCCGAGGAGCAGTATGCGCTGGTGTTCCGGAGCGACCGCAACAGCTATGCGCGCATCTGGCTGCGCAAGAGCGGCAAGCAATATGATGCCTGGACGGTGACTTGCCCGCCGGTGCTGTAAACTGCGCACCCTTGTTATTTCTTTTTGACTGCCGCAACCATGAACCAGAATTCCACTTCCGCCCGCAGCTGGGGCACCGTCGTTACCCATAGCGACGAGATGGCCATCATCTACCGCTATGTCGATGCGTTCCACGATGACTGGGACCTGTCGTCGCAGCCGGACCGCATCATCATTGCCTGGCGCTATGAAGACGAGACGGGCATGCCGTCGCCGAACGAGCGCGAGCACATGGAAGAGCTGGAGGCGGCGCTGGCGCCCGTGGTCGAGGAAGAAGGTTTCGCTACCCTGGCGCTGGTGTCCACCGGCGAAAACCTGCGCGAATGGATTTACTACACGCAGTCGGGCGAAGAGTTTTTCAACCGCCTCAACACGGCGCTGGCGCCGCGTCCGAAGTTTCCGATTGAAATCCGCAGCGCGGCCGATCCGGCCTGGTCGACCTATGCCGGTTTCATGGCGGCGCTGCCGCAAAACTGATCAGGCCAGGGCGGCCACCACAATGCGCGTGGCCGCTGTAATGATGTCCTGATTCGTTGGCGCGCCCTTGACTTCGCGCGTGTAGTAGACGGCAATCACCAGCGGCGAACCGGAACCCGCCGGCGGCCAAGCGACGCCGATATCGTTGACGCTGCCGTGGGCGCCCGAACCGGTCTTGTCGGCCACGCTCCAGCCGGCCGGTACGCCGGCGCGGATGCGCTGGTCGCCAGTGGTGTTGCCGCGCATCCAGGTGTCCAGTTGCTGGCGCTGCTGTGCGGGCAGGCTGGTGCCCAGCAGCAGATGCTGCAGGCTGTGGACGGTTGCGGCCGGGCTGGTGGTGTCGCGTATTTCGCCGGGAATCGCGCTGTTCAGTTCGGTCTCCCAGCGTTCCAGCTGGAACACCTCGTTGCCGATGCTGCGCGCATAGGCGGTCACAGCCTGCGGGCCGCCCAAAATCTTCATCAGGAAGTTGGCGGCGCTGTTGTCGCTGTACTGCAAGGTGGCGGCGCACAGCTCGGCCACGCTCATGCCTTCACTCACATGTTTTTCGGTAATCGGCGAATAGGTCACCAGTTCCTTCGCTTCATAGCGCACGCGCTTGTCGAGCAGGTGCGCGTCGCTGGTGCTGCGCGCCAGCACGGCGGCCGCCAGCATGGACTTGAAAGTGCTGCACATCGGAAAACGTTCGTCGGCGCGATACGCAACGCGCGCGCCGCTGCCCGCATGCAGCGCGGACACGCCCAGACGGCCGCCGGCGGCCTGCTCCAGCGCCGCCAGTTGCGCTTGCGCATCCGTGGTGGTGCCTGGTGCCGCATGCAGCAGTACCGACGGGCACAGCAGGGCGGCGCCGGCCAGGATCACCAGGTGGCGGCGGGTCAGGTTCAGGGCTTCAGGCATGGTCGTTTTTCTGGTGGTGAGTGGACAGGGTGGCCAGCAGCTCGCCGATGGCTTGCAGGTTGGCCGGTTTGGTCAGGTGATGGTCGAAGCCGGCCGCGCTCGACTGGCTGCGGTCGTTCTCCGCGCCCCAGCCCGTCAGGGCGATCAGCACGGCGTGCGCCCCTGATGGCGTCTGGCGCAGCGCGCGCGCCACCTCGTAGCCGTTCATGCCGGGCAGGCCGATATCGAGAAACACCACGTCGGGCAAGAACTGTGGCGCCGCCGCCAGCGCCTGCGCGCCGTCGTGCACCACCTGCGTGGCATGGCCCATCATGTCGAGCAGGGCGGCCAGGGTGTCCGCGGCGTCGATATTGTCATCGACTACCAGCACGCGGAACGAGCCGCCTGGAGCGATGCCTGGTTGCGTGGTGTCAGGGGCGGGCACTTGCGGCAAGTCGCTGGCCAGCGGCAGCCGTACGGTAAACGTGCTGCCCAGGCCGGCGCCGGGACTGGCCACCGCGACGCTGCCGCCGTGCAGTTCGGCCAGGCGCCGCACCAGCGACAGGCCGATGCCCAGTCCGCCCTGCGCGCGTCCCATGTTCTGGCCGACCTGGGTAAACATTTCAAACACGGTCGGCAGCGATTCGGCGGGGATGCCGACCCCGCTGTCGCGCACCTCGATCACCGCCTGGTCGCCATCGCGGCGCGCATCGAGCACGATCCGGCCTTTTGCCGGAGTGTATTTGGCGGCGTTGTTGAGCAGGTTGCCCAGCACTTGCGCCAGGCGCGTGGGATCGGCGTCCAGCGGCAGCGCCTGCTCCGTGACGGTCACTTGCAACTGGTGCTGGCTCGCTTCGATCAGCGGCATGCTGGTTTCGACCGCGCTGGCAATTATGGTTTTCAGGTCCGCGCGTTCGAGTTTCAGTTCGATCTGGCCGCGCGTGATGCGCGCCACGTCGAGCAAGTCGTTGACCAGATGCACCATCTGGTTGACCTGCCGTTCCATCACGTCGCGCACGCGCGCCACCGTGGCCGGCTTGTCGGCGGCCAGGTGCATGATCTGCAGGCCGTTGCGGATCGGCGCCAGCGGATTGCGCAGTTCGTGCGCCAGCGTGGCCAGGAATTCCGTCTTGCGCCGGTCCATTTCCGACAGATCGTCGGCCAACTGGCGCAGCTTTTTCTCGGCGCGCTTGCGTTCGCTGATATCGGTAAACAGCACGGCCAGCTTGGTGCTGCCAGGGCCGCCCAGGCGCGCGGCAAAAATTTCGAACCAGCGCTCCATCGCATGCGCTTCGTCTACATAGCGCATCGGCTGGCCGGTTTTCACCACCTGGTCGTAGACGTCGAACCAGTGCTGGTCATGCTCGGGCACGAAGCTGCGGATGGTCTTGCCGATGGCATTTTCCAGGCCTGACTGTTTCACGAACGCGGGGTTCGCTTCCAGGTAGCGGAAGTCGACCGGATTGCCCTGGTCGTCATACAGCATGTCGATCACGCAAAAAGCCTGGTCCATCAGTTCGATCAGCGAGCTGTAGCGCTCTTCGCTGGTCTGCAGCGCACTTTCAACCTGGGTCTGGCGCGTGATGTCGAGAATCACGCCGGGCAAGCGCAGCGGTGTGCCGTCGGCGCCATATTCCACGCGGCCGCGCGCCAGCACCGAGCGGTAGTCGCCATTGATGGCGCGCACGCGGTAGCGCGATTCGAATGGCGCATGCGACTGCAGCGCCTGGTCGATCTGCCGGCGCACCCTGGCGCGGTCGTCGGGATGGATCACTTCCAGATACAGCGCCAGCGGCGCCGGTGCGGATGCGCCGCCCTTGACGGGGAACAGGCGCGCCATACTGCTGTCGGCCGTGACCTGGTCGGTCACGATGTCCCAGTTCCAGGTGGCCACGTCGCCGGCGTCCAGCGTCATGCGCAGGGTTTCCTCGTTGTGCTTGCTGGCGGTGACATCGAGAGAGATGCCGGACAGGCCGATCACGTTGCCGGCGGCATCGCGGTTGCAGGTGCCGCGCATGTGCGTCCAGTGCAGCGTGCCGTCCGGCCAGCGCACGCGCAGATCCGCTTCAAAATCGCCCGCGCTGGCGATCGCCTGCAGCACCATGTCGTGCCAGCGTTCGCGGTCCGGTTCGAGCATGGCCGCGCCCAGTTGCTGGTAGTCGATGCGGGCGTCCAGGGCAAAGCCGAAATTGCCCTTGAAGGCGTCCGAACATTCCATGCTGCCGCTGCCCAGGTCGATATCCCAGGTGCCCATGCGCCCGCCCTGCATGGCCAGCCGCAGCCGCTGTTCCGCCTGCCGCGTGGTGGTCACGTCGGTATGCGAACCTACCCAGGCGCTGATGGCGCCATCGGCCCCGTGCACGGGCAGCGTGCGCGCGATGACGTTGCGGTAGCCGCCATCGGCATGGCGCAGCCGGTATTGCACGGCCTTGATTTCAGCGGGATGCAAGGGGACCGCGCCGGCAATCGCGCGGTCGTCGGGATGGACGGCATTGAGCCAGCCCTTGCCCATCAGTTCAGCCGTGCTCTGGCCCGTGTAGGCGCGCCAGGACGGCTGGTCCGCGTCGAACATGCCGGCGGTGCGCGTGCTCCAGGCGATGTCGCAATGGGCGCCCAGCAAGGTGCGTGCACGCAGCGTGTTCTCCGCCAGCTGGCGCGCTGCGGCCAGGCGGTCGCTGATATCGCGGCAGATGGCCAGTACCGCTTGCGTGCCGGGCAAACGGTGCAGCAGTACCTGCCAGCCGTTGCCGCCCGCGTCGCCGGACAGGCTTGCTTCGCATTGCGCCTGGCCGTCACGGCGCGCCGTGTCGAGTGCCGCCTGCGCCGCAAGCCGGTCTTCAGACCGCCAGAGCTGGTCCCAGCGCGTGCACTGCAGCACGCGCTGCGCGCTGGCATTCAGATCGGTGAGGACGCCGTCATCGGCGATGCGGAAGACCAGGTCGGGAGTAAGGTCGAACAGCGATACCGCCGTGCGAGGGAGGGTGCGATCAATGGCAGGCTGGGGGGGGCGGGGTTCGGACATGGACACTGTGGGCTATGGTGCGGCGGACCGCAGCTGCACCGGTATGGGGCATTGCGGCGGCTCTGGTATGGAGATATTACAGGCAAACGTGGCTACCGGCATTTACGCTTGCAGCGATATGGAAATTTTCGTGTAGTCATTTTGGAAAGCAGGAAACCCACGTAAAAATACCTTAACGAGAGGGCTTTGTGGCTGAATAACCACTATCGGGACGGTTCTTGGTGCGATTGATTGTGCGTAGCAACAATAATCTTGCGGCGCAAGACGCGCTTGAATTAAATTGGCGCCTTGTTTTGAAGTTGGCGTCTGCGAGACATCGAGACGATGCGGCCACGACCGCTGCCGGCAAAAGGGCAGCAGGGACAGAGCCAGCAACGCCAAGAGCGGGGGGACATCCGCTCGCGCTGCCGCACCAGAATGGTGCGGTGTATCCAGCGCCGCAAGAAGAATACCGGAGACGCAGGACATTCTTCGCATTACTTTTTAACTTCTGGGGAAACTCTGTATGATCAAAATGTCCAAGATGCAAAAGCGTTTGTGCGCCAAAAGCGCCGCCATGCTTGCCCTTTCCGCTGCCTTGCCTATCGGCTCGGCGTACGCTGACGAAGTTGCCGCTGACACGACGCCTGCCGCCAGTCAGCTCGAAACGGTGACCGTCACGGCCCAGCGCCGCAAGGAAAACATCCGCGACGTGCCAGTATCCGTATCGATGCTGACCGCCCAAAAACTCGACGTCATCGTCTCCGGCGGCCAGGATATCCGCATGCTGGCCGGCAAAGTGCCGAGCCTGAACGTGGAATCGTCGAACGGCCGTACCTTCCCGCGCTTCTATATCCGCGGCTACGGCAATACCGACTTCAACATCTTTGCATCGCAGCCAGTTTCCCTGATCTACGACGATGTCGTGCAAGAAAACCCGATCCTCAAGGGCTACCCGATTTTCGACGTGGCCAACGTCGAAGTGCTGCGCGGTCCGCAAGGCACGCTGTTCGGCCGCAATACGCCGGCCGGTGTCGTGAAATTTGAATCGGCCAAGCCGAGCCTGGACAAGGTCGAAGGCTACTACAGCGGTTCGGTCGCTACCCACAACACCATCAATGCCGAAGGCGCTGTCAACGTGCCGCTGAGCAAAGAATGGGCGATGCGCGTGTCGACCCTGCGCCAGCACCGCGACGACTACGTCGACAACACCTTTACCGGCCAGAAAGACTCGCTGGACGGCTACAACGAACACGCCGAACGCGTGCAGGTGCTGTACGCGCCGAACACCACCTTCAACGCCCTGTTCAACGTGCATCAGCGCAACACCACCGGCAGCGCGCGCCTGTTCTTCGCCAACGCCATCAAGCCTGGCACCAACGACCTGGTCGACGGCTTCAACCCGAACGCCTCGTTCACCAACGCCCTGAACTTCCAGGAACTGCGCACCAATGGCGCCAGCGCCCGCCTGAGCTGGGACCTGGACGGCGTCAAGCTGTACTCGATCACCGGTTTCGAGCGCGTCGGCAATTACCTGTCGCACGGCGATATCGACGGCGGCGTCGGCGGCACCAACACGCCGTTTGACGTGGAAACGGCTGGCGGCATCACCAGCGTGAAGCAATACTCGCAAGAATTCCGCGCCGAATCGAAAAATGCCGGTCCGCTGAACTGGCAGGCAGGCGTGTACTACTTCAATGAAGATGCCAACGGCTTCTCGGACACCTTCAATGCCAGCTCGCATGTGCTGGCCTCGCACCTGGCCAGCCGCCAGAAAAACACCGCATGGGCAACCTTCGGTTCCGTGAACTACGCCGTCAACGACGCCTTCATGCTGCGCGCCGGCCTGCGCTACACGAAAGACAAGAAAGACTTCGATACCGTCGCAGCCGACCGCGTGGTGCAAGTCAATCCGACCAGCGCCGATGTCAGCAAATCGAAGGTCAACTGGGACCTGAGCGGCACCTACAAGTACACCAAGGACCTGAGCTTCTACGGCCGTGTCGCTACCGGTTTCCGCGCGCCAAGTATTGCGCCAGCGAGCAGCAGCGTGCCGGTCACCGTGGCCGATGCCGAAACCATTACTTCGTATGAAGCCGGCGTGAAAGCCGACCTGTTCGACCGCCGCGCCCGCGTTGCGTTCAGCATCTACGACTACGAAGTCAAGAACCAGCAGCTGACGGTGGTGGGCGGTAACTCGAACGTCACGCGCCTGATCAACGCCGCCAAGACCAACGGCCGCGGCGCCGAGCTGGAATTGGAAGGTTTCGTGACGCCGAGCCTGAAAATGTCGCTGGGCGGCAGCTACAACTTCACGGAAATCGACGATCCGAGCCTGTCGGTGGCCACCTGCCGCAGCTGCACCGTGACCGATCCGAAAAACGCCGCAGGTTTTGCAGTGATCAACGGCAATGCACTGCCACAGGCACCGAAGTGGACCGTCACCGCCACCGGCCGCTATTCGATCCCGACGGAAACCGGCGAGTTCTACGTCTACACCGACTGGTCGTATCGCAGCAAGATCAACTTCTTCCTGTACGAGTCGACCGAGTTCACCGGCAAATCGATGGTCGAAGGCGGCTTGCGCGCTGGCTACATCTTCCAGGACGGCAAGTATGAAGTGGCAGCTTTCGGCCGCAACATCACCAACACCAAGCGCGTGACCGGCGCCATCGACTTCAACAACCTGACCGGCTTTATCAACGAGCCACGCCAGTTTGGCGTCCAGTTCAAAGGCAATTTCTAATTGCCGATTTCAGGCGCCGGCCTTGGCTGGCGTCTGCTTTGGACCCGCTACGGTTTGCGCCGTAGCGGGTTTTTTTATTTTAAATCAGACAGAAGCTCCGCCCAAGCCGGCACCGCCTGCCGCCAGAAATCGTCGAGGCTGTCCGCGCGCAGATCAAAGCCGAGGAAGCGCGCCGCCGGCAGCAAAGCCGACTCCAGCAAGTCCAATGCTGGCGTGCCCGTATCGAACGCCAGCGCCCCCGTCTGTTTCGACAGTTTTTCGCCCAGGTCATTATTGACGACCGGCACATGCAGATAGCGCGGATGCGGCAAGCCCAGCACGTCCTGCAGGTACAGCTGGCGCGGCGTCGAATCGAGCAGATCCGCCCCGCGCACGATATCGGTAATTCCCTGTTCCCCGTCATCGACCACCACCGCCAGCTGATACGCCCAATACCCGTCGCCGCGCAGCACGATAAAGTCGCCCACCTCCTCAGCCACATCCTGCTGCTGCGCCCCATGCCAGCGGTCGACGAAGCCATACACAGCCGGCGCCTCGGGCACCCGCAGCCGCAACGCCCGCGCCGCCTTGCCGGGCGCCAGTCCATGGCGGCAGGTGCCCGGATACACGGCGGCACCATTCTTCGGCAAGCCCGCCTGCAGCACCGAATCCTGTATCTCCTTGCGCGAACAGCCGCAGGCATACACCAGTCTGTCATCCCGCAGGCGTTTCAGTGCGGACTCATACAGCGGCAGGCGACGGCTCTGCCAAGTTGCCTCGCCATCCCATGCCATGCCACAGCGCTGCAAGGTCGCCAGGATGGCCGCATCAGCGCCATCCAGATTGCGGTCATAGTCGAGGTCCTCGATACGCAGCAGCCATGTGCCCTGATGCACCTTGGCATCGAGATAGCTGGCCATGGCGGCTACCAGTGAACCCATGTGCAGGGGACCGGAGGGAGAGGGGGCGAAGCGGCCGATGTAGGGGGCGGTGGACGAAGACATGCAGTGTATGTTGACAATGATGATAGGTGCTGGCAGTGCGTTGCTCTGGGGGTTAGTGGGCGTAGATAGCAGCAAGTATCGTGCAGGGTGATCGGCAAGTCAAATTTGGCAATCGTT
The DNA here is from genome assembly GCF_031995485.1 of Janthinobacterium sp. NCBI lineage: Bacteria > Pseudomonadati > Pseudomonadota > Betaproteobacteria > Burkholderiales > Oxalobacteraceae > Janthinobacterium > Janthinobacterium sp. Next base: position 122,403 of record NZ_DAMAGB010000004.1, on the reverse strand, counting down.
CATTCCAATATTCTTAGCAATGGTGACAGGGCGTAGTTTATATTTCTGACATAAAGTTATTGCAAATCCATTCGAATTTTTTGGCAGAATGAATATTTCCTTTTGCACGTTCATTTTTTGCCTTTTGAAGAGATTCATTTTTTAAGTCGGACGTTGCTCTCTGGTACATCCATATCATAATGGAATCATATAAGGCGTGATCTGTGCCTATATCATTTAATATCTCTGCCATCAGGTGCAGACCAGTCTTGATATCGCCCTTTTCGATGTGAAATTCAGAGATTATCATGCGCAATCTCGGAGATTTACAATTTTTTAAAGCGTGAAGAATTTTATGCTGCTCATTCTGGCTGGATTTTCCAGATAATAACAAAAGGCAATTTCTGCATGATTTTTGAAAACATCATCCTCATTGGAGGCGCTTTGCAGAACAATATTTCTTGCAATTTTCAACACAGATAAGTGTGCAGGACTATGAAAAACGATGCTCCAGATTTTCTTATTAAAATCGGGTTCAAAAGAGGAATTTTCAAGAAGATTGCTTAAATAGTCAAGCTCAATAGAATCAAGAGGCATGTATTTTCCTGTTTCTATTTTTTTTCATGTCTCTCAAATAATTATGCTCTTGGCGTAGTTTTCTCATGGAATGAGTAATCCGTAAAAATAAAAATTTTTCTTTGGAATTGATTTTTTCTATGAGGATTAAATTTTACTAATATGTTGCGTTCTGATTTATCGAATTTCAGAAAGCCTCATAAAGACATATATTATTTCCCATCGGATCTTCCAAGGTTAGAAAACTTGCGTAGGGTACCTCTGTATAATTAATGAAAAATGCGGTCTTCTCCAGTCGCTCTTTGATAGATTCAATATTTTTTGTTGGTAAAGTGAAAAGGTTAATAGTGCCACCTTTTGTACCTATGCGCTTTGCCTGCTCAAGGCTTGAAGGGGACATGAATTCTATCGAGAATTTTGTATTTGATTTGTGCGTCATTATCAAGCGACGGCTAGTGCCCGAATCATACTGATTAATGATATCCATCGTAATAAAAAATCCCAGATTTTCTATGTAAAAATCTTTTGCTTCGTCAAAATTTTGGCAAAGTATGTCTATATTAATTGAATTTAACATATGAGGCTTTCCTGATTTTTATTATTTTTAATATTGCAATTGTGAAATTATTTATTTTTATAAAATTTCAGTAGTCTATGGGTTTTGTCAACTTAGAATGAGGTTGATTAATTAAAATTCAATCGTATGTACATACGATTGATGTTGTTAAATTATGAGGATCATAAAATGCATCTATTCGTCCCCATGAATGCTCTTGTGGAAGGGAAATATTAAATTTATTTTTAAACCATTGCCTGATTCTTTTTGTATATTTTCCCTCGGGTTTAGGTTGAAACCCATCCATGCAATTTTCTGGTCCAAAATCCCAAAATTTTATAAATTCATTATTTTCTTCAGATTTTATTTATTTTAAATTATAGCTTCATATTTATGAATTTTAAAAATTCCAAGATATTCCGATTGCGGTTGTGGATGATTGAATGGATGCTGAAGCAGATACATTGCCCCATGGAAAGTAAAATGCTGAAAAAGTTTTTTTTATTTCATCAGGTTCTTTATCGAATATTTTGGCAAGTAATTTTGCTAAATTATTTTTATCGGCTATCAATTGGTTTTCTGTGGTGTTGTACCCATATTTTTTTGAATTTCCCCCATCCCAAAATAGCCAAATACTCTTCATAAAAGAATTTTCAAAAATAAAATTTACTCCAAATTCAAATTCATTTAAAGTCCCGAATGTTGAGAAATTGTGGATGTGAGTATTTGTTTGGGTGGTTATTAGTTCAATTTTATATTTCATTGACTTTTCAATAAATTCAATTTCCCCAAGTGGTGCTATTACGATATTGTCCAATAAAATATTACCGGTTTTTGTATCAAAAGATATTTTTTTCATTTTTTTAAGAGAAATTATTTTTCCTGTGTCGATTAATTTTGTTTTATCTCTGTTTTCTATAAAAAACTGTTCTCCGCCTCCAGGTCCGAATTGAGGATTGTTTCTTGAAATCCCTTCTGCCATGCAGGTATCTTCTTTTAGTATATACACATGAAGTTTGGTGCGCATGGGCCTAACCCCTTTGTGACTAGAGTTGCTGGCATGTGCAACCTGTACTGCATCGTTGAATTTTCTTGCTTCTCCATTTGCTAAAACTGTGTCCGATTTGGAAAAATAATTTCCTGGCGCCGGTCCATGTGGATATAGCGTAAATAGTACGGTACCTTTTTTTACAATAACATTTACATAAATATCTTGACCTAAATATGGATAATTAAGAGGACCCTGCCAATTTTTTGCTTCGCTAGCGGGATCTCTACCTGTGCACGCATTGCAGATCGGATTTTTAGGGCAGGTTTTTTTTGATAGCCCAAGCGGATCAATCCAAAAGGTTGAATTAGAGGCATATTATAACTATTAGCTCCGCCAAGCAAAGATACGGGATCATATGTCAGGTAGCGCGCTGTGTCGGCATCGTAGTATCGGTAGCGGTTGTAATACAGACCAGTCTCAAGATCCGCATATTGACCTTGAAGGCGTAGTAGCTGCTTGCCTTCTTTCCCTTCAATCTGTTTTAATCGTCCCCAAGCCCTATAACTTGCCTCCCAAATTACACCCTCCAGCTCATCCAATATTTCGCGAGGTGTACCCAAGTGGTCGCAGTTGTAATGACCGATCTGGTCTCGCGCGGCTGAGTCATTTGCCTTTACCTGAATGCTTTGCCAAGCTGATAGCTGTAAAACTGTGGCATTGCTTTCTTGCTGGGCTATTGCTGCGTACAACTCACAGCTTAATCCTGTACTTGGAAAACTCCATGTCTCTACGTATGATAGATGTATTGCTTGCGCGACATTGTTATAGTCGGTCTGTGAAGCTATCCGCGCCAGCGGCACAAAACTATCCGGCTCATACAGATATGTGACTGTCTCCTCCTGCGTAAGTTCCTGCGCCAGCGTATCGCCATCCCACACAAACAGCGTCGTGGTGCTACTGGTCTGAGCGGGCGGATCGGCGGCGATATCCTGCTGGTTTTCCCATTGCTCCACCTCGACCCGCTTGGCGATGCGGCGGCTGAACGCATCGTAGAAGTACTCGGCGCGATGGCGCGTCTGGCGTTCCGTGCGGGTAGCGTGGCTGAGGCGGTTTTCGGCGTCGTATTCCAGCTGCAGGTCGCTCCAGGCCGATTCGCGGCCGGGCGGGTGGTAGCGCTTGCGCGTGGTGTTGCCCTGTGCGTCATAGTCGTAGCTGAAGTCGCCATAGCTGCGCAGCAGGTTGCCGGTGATGGGGGCGAGCTGCGCGCCGGAGGGCGCGGGCGAGGCGTCGAGCATATTGCCGGCGGGGTCGAAAGCAAACCGCTCCGCCAGGCCGGGCTGGACGGCGGACAGCAGTTGGCCTATGGGGTCGTAGGTGTAGTGCAGGTTGCCGAGCGGGCCGTTCGCCGTCTGTCCGGTCTGGGCGATGGTGGTCAGATTGCCCGATGCGTCGTAATGGAAGCGGCGCTCGCGCAGTGGCGAGGGAGCGTCGGGGCCACGCGCCAGGGTCATTTGCGTCAGGCGCGACTGGCGGTCGTACTGGCGCTTGGCGACCAGGCCGCTGTTGCCCAGTGTGCGCTGCTTTTCCCGGTGCAGGCTGTCGCGCTCGACATCGACCACGGTCTGGCCCTGCCACAGCACGCTGTGCCAGTGGCCGGAGCCGTAGCGCAGGGTGTCGACGCGGCGGCCGTTGGGCAACACAGTCTGGATGCGGTTGCCCAGTTCGTCGTAGGCGTGCGTCATGACAAAGCTGGCGTCGGGCGTGCGCGGGGCGTTCGGCAGTCTGCCAGGTTCGGGCAGGGACTGCAGGAAGTAGCTGCTGCGTTCTTCAATCAGCTGGCCCAGCGCATCGTGGAAGAAGCGCTGCTCCGCTTGCGGCGACGAGACGGCGGTCAGGCGGCCCAGCGCATCGTAGGCATAGCGCACGACGCCGTCGGCGGTGGTTTTTGCCTGCAGCAGGCCCAGTGCGTCGCGCAGCAGTTCCGTGCGCTGGCTGCCGCTTTGAAACGCGGTCAGGTGGCCGGCACGGTCATAGCTGTAGTCGGTACGCTTGCCGTCAAAGCCAGTCTCGGATGCCAGCCAGCCTTCGGCGTGATAGGCCAGTCGGTAGATTTCACCTTTGGCGTTGACCAGTTCGGTCAGTTGCTGCGCGTCGTCATAGCCGTAGCGCAGAATCTGGCCGATGGCATCCGTGCGTTCCACCGGCAGGCCCTGGCCGTTGTAGCGGTAGCGCGTCTGGTGGCCTGCAGCATCGGTATGCACTACCAGGTTGCCATCGGCGTCGTAATCATATTGTTCGGGCGCGCCACCGGACGATGATAGCCGTATCAATCTGCCCAGCTTATCGTATTCCTGTGTCGTGACATGGCCCATCGCATCGCGCGTGGATATCAGGCGTCCCTGCGCGTCGTACGCGTATTCACTGGTATGGCCCGAACAATCCGTGTACGCCGTCAGCAGGCCCCGGCTGTTGTAGCGCAAGTGCTTGCTGCCGCCCCTGGCGTCGACCAGTTCGACCAACTCGCCGCGCCGGTTGTAGCGGAACCGGGTCGCCTGGCCCAGGGCATTCGTGATGCTGACGGGGCGGCCCGCGTCGTCGTATTCGCGCCGCGTGGTGTTGCCCAGCGCATCGCTGAAGAGGATCGGCAGGTTGTGCGCGTCATAGCTGATGCTGCTGCGATGGCCGAGCGCATCGGTGCTGCTGACCAGGTTGCCGGCGGCGTCATACGTATAGCGGGTGGCGGCGCCGTTGGCGTCGATATCGGCCAGCAGCATGCCATCGCGGTCCCACTCGCGCCGCCCCAGCGGCACGGCCTGGCCGTTCTCGATGCGGCGTATCTCGGTAATCAGCCAGTTGGCGTCGAACACATACTCGCGCACGCTGCCGTTTTGCGTGACCCGGCTGGTGTCGATATCGAGGTAGTCGATGCGTGTCTGCTCGCTGCCGTCGACAGCTTGCGTGGCGACCGCGCGGGCCTGGTAGCTGTTGTCGGGCGTGATCGGATACTGTTCCAGCAAAGCTGCGTCCGGCAGGGAATTGCCACGCCAGCGGGCGCGCAGCGCGTCCAGGCTGATCCATTCCAGGACATGGGCAAAGCCCGTGTAGCTGGTGCATGAAGTCAGCAGATGGTGGCGATAGGTGTAGCTGCGCGCGTCGCCCAGCACATTGATCTGGCGCACCAGATCCATGCCGCTGTACGCCGCGGCGTACTGGTAGCGCACATGGCAGACGCGGCTGCCGTCGCCGAGCACCTCCTCGATGCTGGCGATGCGCGCCGGTTCATTATCGCCCTCGCGCAGCGCTTCGACGACCGATTCGTCATCTCCACGCAGGCGCAGCAGCACTTCGCCGGCCCTGGCATCTGGAAAACGCTCGATGGTCACGCCGCGCCCGTCGCGCTCCTGCGTGCGCATCAGATCGAAGCGTTCGACGCGGACCGGACCGGAAGGCGCCAGCATGGCGTTGACGCCGTCGTAGCCATGCGGCAGCCAGCCGTCGGCGCCGCGCTTGAATCGGTCGAGGCTGCCATCGCGCCATAACAAGGTAAAACTGTCGTCGCTGTCGCGCGCCAGGACAAAGCCTTCCTTGCGGTTGTCGTATTGCCGGCCGACAGCCAGGAGCGGCAGGCGCAGCGCGCGGCCGCTTTCGTCGTGGTATACGATGCCGGCGTCGCACAGCGACAAGGAGGTAGTGTACGGCGTGGACCAGCGCGCACCGAGCAGGCCCTGGTCCTCGCATTCGGCACCCGAGCGGTAGCAGCGGGTCCAGGCGATGGGGATGCCGCGCTCCAGCGCGAAGTCGGTCTGGTACAGGATTTCCTGGCCGGTGCCGAAATGCACGGGCTTGCGGCTCTTGGCCGGCTTGTTGCCGGGGCCAGCGTTCTTGGGGCAGCAGTCGGACGGCGCTTCGGATTTGGGTTCTTTCTTGCCGCGGCTTTTGCCGTCGTCGCCGCCGGATCTTGGTGGGGGCTTGTCGAGTTTGGGTGGTTCCTTGACCGGCTTTTTACCGGCCAGTTTTTCCTTGATTTTCTTGCTTGCCGACGTCAGCTTCTTGCCGAAGAATTTACCCAGTAGACTTCCACCAGGAATTCTGTTGAGCACGGCTTTCAGCGCCAGCGTCTCCGCCGCATTGGTGACGACGTTGACTGCGGTATTGACCACATCAGGCGTCTTGCCGGTCAAGACATAGTCGGCTGCCTGGTCCAGTACCGTGGCAGATGCCTCCATCGCCGTGCCGCCGGCAACCGTTGCGCCACCTGCCACCGCGCCCGTCGCCGCTGCCGTTTCCATTGCGGCGGCGGCTGGCAAGCCAACGCCGGTTGCCGCCACTGCTGCGCCAGCAACGCCTACCACCGCGCTGCCTGTCAATATCGTGCCGCCCACATCCACCATATCCTCTGCTGCTGCATGCATTTTTTTCGAACCATGATCCTTGTATTGCTGCGCCAGCGAATGGATCATGTTGTCCAGCATCGACAACGTGGGCCTCGCCATCTCCCCACCGCGCTCATAAATCTTCCCCACCGTATTGCGCGCATTCATCCACACTTCGCGCCCCACCTGTACCAGGTCGGCGCCATTGGCGTGGTGGATAGGGCTGGCCACCTTGGTATCGACCTGCTTGCCCACCGTGCCGCTCTTGATGCCGCCGGCCCTGCCTGGCGCGTCGCCCGTCACGCTGGGGATGGTGCTGCGCTGGTGCAGGATTACCGGTTCGCTGTGCGACTTGACGTTCGGCGAGGCATTTTGGGCGGCGGAAAATTCGCCGATAATGGTGTAGGGCAGTGGTGGCGTGCTGGAGCCGACCGGGGTCTTGCAGATGTCGGGCGTCAGGCTGACGCAGTAGAAGCGCGAGGATTGGGTGACGGTCTCATTGGTCATGGCGCCTCCGCCGCCAGCGCTTCCTGGGCCTGCTCCAGCAGCGCGACCCGTGCAATCTGCTCTGGCTCGCTTACATGCATCAGCCGCGCCGCCACCTGGCCCGCATCGGCGGGCAAGATGGCGCGCCAGACCAGTTCCACCTTGTTGGCATCCGTATCGATCACCACGGTATCGATGGCCAGGCGCAGCACCAGCAGCTTGTCGTCACGGTCGGCCAGCAGCAGGAACAGCGCCTGTTGCGGCAGCGTAAAACGCAATACGGTGTTGCCGATGCGGTCGGCGCGCGCGGATGGGTGATCGTGGCGGCACAGATTGGTCAGGGTAAATTGTTCCTGTCCTGACAGGTGCGGACATTGCTGGTCCGGCGGCGTGCAGTTCCAGTAGGCGAAGTCGAAGTCTTCGGGCAGCATGGGCACCTCTTCGGGATCCCAATGTGTTTTCTCTTCGATGCTGCCGGCAAGCAGGCGGCGCGGCAGCCAGCCACGGCCAATCGGCGCCAGCCCGGCCGGCAGCGGCAGGTCCTTGCCTGCCGCGCCCTGCCAGAACTGCTCGGCGGTACAGGGCTGTTTAGGATAGCAAATGCGCGGCGCCGGCAGCTCGCTCGTCTGCATGGCGTCCAGGTACCAGTGCCGCGCAAAGCCGCGCCCCAGCGGATTGGACTGGCAGGAGTCGTGCCGGGTGCCTTCGGACGCTTCGAGCTTGCATTGCCCGCCCGCCGCATGGGCATACTGCAGCGGCAGCTGCGTGAACTTTTCGGGCGCGCTCAAGCGCCATGGATTCGGGCGCAGCAGGCCCAGCGTGGCAATGTGGGCGCTGCCCTGTGCCAGGCGCTTGAGCAGGCCTTTCCTGCGAAAGAAACGTTCGCCGCATACCTGCAGCGTCTTGTCGATCAGGGTCTTTCCCGCCGCACTGACCTTCAAGTTGACGGCGAACTGCGCCATCGCCAGGCCCCGCGGCGCGTGGGCGGCACCGTTGACGATCACGTCGCAGCGCGGCTTGTATGGTGCGAAATCGCTTTCCTGCAAGGTGCCGGCCTGGGTATCGCCATCGAGATGACGATCTTCGGTCAGCAGCGGCGCGGGCAGGGAAGCGGGCAGCAGGCTGGCGCCGCCATCGGCACCGCACGGCCCCAGCGTATAAGCCATGCGCGCCACGACCACATGGAAAGCCTCGCCGAACTGGTCGACCATGTCGAACTGGCTGGCGGCAAGCGCCGTGCGGTTGTCGAATACCAGATTCGGAATAGTGAAATGCGGCTGGCCGGCGACTGTCGTGGTCATGGTCAGTCCGGATTGTTGTCGATATCGTCGCCGTGGAGCTGCACCTTGCTCCGTCCGCGAATGATGATTTCATCGGCGGCCAGTTCGATGCGACCCGGCGTGATGGTGATGGTCGAGGTGCCGACGGTAACGGTATGCGATTCGCCCGCGCTCAGCGTGCTGGCAGAGCCTACCGCCACGCTTTTCGCCAGTCCCACCTGTTCGGTTTGCGCCAGCGCCACGGTGGTATTCATGGCGCCCAGCACCGTGGTCTGGTAGGCCGCGCCGATGGTCAGTGCCTTGGCCAGGCCGATCGATTCTTCCTTGGCCAGCTTGACCCGTTCCGAACGGTAGCCGTCGATCTGCACCTGCTCGTTGCCGTGCACATGTTCGCGCCGGTTGTTGCCGATGTCGATGTGCTCGTCATGATCCACGCGCTCCTTGCGGTTGTTGTGGACGGTAATGCTTTCGTCATGCCCCACCGTCTCCGTCCGGTCATGCTTCACATGCACGGTCTCGTCATGGTCGACGGTCTTCCTGCGGTCGTTGCCGACCCAGTGCGATTCGTCGTGCTCGACTTCGATGCGCTGATCTTTTTCGGCGTGCAGCCACAGCTCTTCCGCGCCTTTGCGGTCTTCGAAGCGCAGGGCGTTGGCGTGCGAGGCGGTCCCGCCTTTTGAGGAGCGGCTCAGCATGCCGCTCTGGGTCTTGTTGGCGGGCAGGTCCCACGGCGGCATATTGCGGGCGTTGTAGACGCAGCCGATAATGATGGGCATCGAGACATTGCCGTCCAAAAATTGCACCACCACTTCCATGCCGACGCGGGGCAGGCTGATATGGCCGAAATTGGGGCCGGCCCAGTTCGACACGACGCGGATCCAGGGCGAACTCTTGTCGTCGAACTTGCCCAGGCGGTCCCAGTGGAACTGCACTTTCACGCGGCCGTAGCCGTCGGTATGGATTTCCTCGCCGGGCGGTCCCACCACGGTGGCCGTTTGCACGCCGTAGATTCGCGGCGTGCGGCTGTGGAAGTTGCGGCCCGGCCGCCACGGGATGCCGCGCTCGATGCAGGTAAAGGTGTTGCTGTAATGCGAGGTGGCGTGGCGGCCTTGCTGGTAGTTGTTGCTGGCGTGATGGCGTACCGACAGGATCAGGTATTCGGTGGCGGCCTTGCCGGCGCTGCCGGCGTCGAAGTGGCCGCTGAGGGTGAACCAGCGGCCGGGCTGGGCGGTGCGGTCGTTGCCCTGCGCTTCGAAGAGCTGGCCTTTCGCGTCCAGCTCTTCCATGCGGCGCCGGGCCAGCGCTTCGCCGTCGTCGATATCCCTGAAACCATAGCTGCCCGTGTTTTCATACACTTCCAGTTGCGGCACGGCGCCCTGGCGGTTCATGCTGTCGCCGCCGGCGCGGGCGCTGCGCGGGTTCTTGAAGTTGAAACTGGCCACGGTCATCTTGCCCGGCGCCAAGCGGCGCACCGTGCTCCAGTCGTGCACGCCGTCGTCTTCCAGGCTGCCGGCCTGGTGCTGGAACGGCATGCTGCTGATCTCGCCCTCGATGGGTTTGCCGGCACTGCTGTCGTCGGACAGCCATAGTGTATGGCCGTCCGCGCGGTGTTCATAGCGGTAGTGCCAGCCCAGTTGCTCCCAGTGGCGGTGCAGCAGGTTGTGGTCGCTCTCGTTGTGCTGGCAGACATAGGTGATGGCGGGATCCGCGCCGCTGGCGGCCAGCTTGTAGTCGCGCATCAGATAGTCTTCGAACACCTTGTCCGTCAGCGCCGCCACCGTCACGCCGTGGAAGGCGACGTTGTTGTAGCGCAGGCGCAAGTGGCTGAGCCAGGGTTCGAGCACCATTTCGTAAAAGGCAAAGCCGCCGTCGGTGCGCAGAAAGCGAAATTCAAATACGTAACCGTTGAAGTAGCGTAGGGTGCCGTCTTCGCGCACCAGCTCGATGGTCACCATCTTGCCCATCACGCTGGTGAGCGCGATCGTGGCGCTGTCGGACAGCACTTCCACCACATAGGAAAAGTCGCGTGACAAGCTTTCGCTGGCGTCGAGCGCATTGGCGACCATCAGCACATCGGCGGGTGCGTCGCCTTGCGGAAAACGCAGGCGCAGCAGGCGGTCGCCCTGCATGTCGCCGGGCAACGATATCAATGCTTGAGCAGCGTCCAGGAACTGATTCATGCTTGCCTTTCATGAGATGCACAACGCGAGATAAGGCCAGAGCGCCGACTGTAGCAATGGCGAGCACAGCTGTTTTGAGCGGACGCAAGCGTCATTCATCGAGCGCCGGCACCAGGTGCAAGGGGTACTGCAGATCGTCGCGATCGTCAGCTGGCAAGGCAGGGGCAAGAAAACTGTCGCAGCCCAGTCCCGCCTGTGGCGCGTCGAGCGCCACGCCGCGCACTTCGCTGGCGCGCAGCACCAGCACGATGTCATAGCGCAGCAGCGGCTGGCCAAACAGTTTCAGCATGTGCTGCAATTGCACGCTGGCGGCGCCGTGCGGCAGGAAGCTGGCATATTGCACTGCGCTCAGGGGACCGATGCGCAGGCGCACGGCCAGCTCGGGCCGTTGGCAGCGTTCGCCCAGCATGGTGCGCTGGCCCAGCACGGCATTGGCGCCGCCCAGCGCCGTTTGCGTGTGCGGCGCCATGGTTTCCATCGCGCCCGTGTTTTCTTCGATGCTGAACGGCACGCCGAAGTGGTCGGACAGGATGCGCGCCATCACGATTGACGAGATATTTTTTTGCTGCAGCAGGCCGCTGTACAGGCCAATGACTTCCGGCTCGATAACGCTGGCGGCGTCATTGACGTGGGCGCCGGCCAGGTCCAGCAGCCTCGGCAGCAAGGTGGTGCGCACGGGCGCGTGTTCGACCCGGTATTTTTCCCAGGCCTGGTAGAACAGCGTGACGGCGCGGCTGGAAAACAGGTCGAGAAAGGCGCGCGGGGCCTGGTCCTCTTCGCTGTGCTGGTGGCTGGCGATGCGCTCGGAGTAATGGCTGGGCAGGCTGCCATGCATGCCGAGAAAGCCCATGAAGGTGGGCGTCAGGTGAAGTTGCGCACGCCTGCCCGAGAGCAATGCGTGCAGCAATTCGTCCGCCTCGTGCAGGCCGGCGGCCGACAGCGATTCGAGCTGGCCGGCCGGAAAGCGCATCGAAACGCTGTTATCGAAGCGCACCAGGTTGGCCAGGGCGTCGGCGGGCGCCACACCGTGTTCGTGCAGCCAGCCCAGCAGCAGGCGCAGCGCCTGGCAGCACTCGAAGCGCTGCGGCGCACGGAGCAACTGCGCGATTACGCTGGGCTGCTGTCGGCGTAGCGGGCTGGACATTGGACGATTTCCTCGCCGCTGCGCTGCGACACCAGCGACAGGCGGGTAAAGCAGTTCAACTGGCTGTTCATGGCGAAATAGCGCTGCAGCACTTGCGCGAACACATGCAGGCTGCTGCCGACAAATGCCTGTTCGTTCAGTCCCAGGCGGATGGCGATGCCGGGCATCAGGGTGGGGAAGGGCACGGTGGCCATCCAGTCGCGCGTGCTGCCGTGTTCCAGGCTGGCGATGCCGTCGATCAGGCGCCGGCTGGCGGGCGAGCGGGGCAGGTCGTGCAGGCTCAGCATCTTCTGGAATGGCGCGAGGCCCGCCTGCGTCAATCCCGAATAGTTGAGCGACAGCTGCGCGATCAAGCGCCAGTGTGCGTCGTTGCCCGCATCGAAACGGTGGCTGGCGGTCGGTTTGCGCAGGAAGCGGATCGGCATGCCGTCCGGTACTTCCTCGGCTTGCAGGTCGCCGCCGGGCAAGCCGGCATGCAGCTGGCCGGGCAGGTCGCGGTTGCTGCACAGCAGCTGGGTCGAGACGGTGGCAAACGCGGCGCTATCGGGCGAGAACTGCGGGTCGACCAGGGTCAGCCGCGTTTCATGGCCGGGACTGACGGCCGCCACCGTCTCGTCGCGCCGCGCCAGCCAGTAGTGGCCCGCGTCGCCGCTGCGTGCGTCGTACAGCGGCATGAACGAAGTCAGCCGCTCGCCCGTGTCGTCCTTGCGCACCATGGTGACGGCGTCGATGTTGTAAATGTCATAGGCAAACGCATGCGTGCCGTCGGCCACCAGCGCGTAATCTGGCTCGGTATGCGTGAGGCGGATCGGCACGCCGCCCTTGGCAAACAGATTGACCACCGGCGTGCAGCCGAGCAGCAGGTTGTCCGCGCCCACACTGGCCAGCAAGCGCGCCGCATGGCTGTCGCTGCGCACATTGTTGAGCGGCAGGTGCAAAGTGAATTGCCGGCAGTTTTTCGGCAGCAGCGCGGCCAGCAGCGGCCAGGCGATATCGAAAAAATGGAATTTGTCGGGAAAGGCAAAATATTCGGTCAGCAGCCGCTGTGCGGGATGCGAGCGCGGTGAATACGGTATCAGCGCTTCGTCATCGGCATAGCCGGCCGGCTGCAGCAGCGCGCCATCGACGGCCAGCCAGGGCGCGTGGCTATCGAGCGCAACATACGCGCCGGCGCCGCGCAGGAACAGCGCATCGAGCAGGGCCGCGCGCAGGGAGGCTTCGCCATCGGCAAACACGCGCAGCTGCTGCAGGCCCGTGTCGTGCAGGTCGAACTGCTCGCTGGTGCTGGCAAACACGATGGACAGCAAGGCACTGGCGCCGTCAGGCAGGCACAGCCCGGGTGGCGCATCGATGATCGGCGAGAAGCGCAGCTGGGCAATCGCCAGCGGCGCCACGGTCACATCGTAGCTGCTGGTAAATTTGCAGGCCACGCCCTGCACCGGCTGCGAGCGCAGCACGGTGCCGCGTGGAATGCTTGTCACCTGGCCGCCGGCCTGCGCCGCATCGGGATAGACGCGCGCAACCGAGCACGAAGGGAAGGGACGCAGATAATGCGGGTACAGCGTTTCCAGCAAGGACTCGGTCAATTGCGGATAGCTGTCGTCGAGGCGCTTGGCGATGCGCGCCGTCAGCAGGGCAAAGGACTGGATCAGCCGTTCGACGTGGGGGTCTTCGCAGCTGTCGCCGGCGATCAGCAGGCGTCCGGCGGCGCGCGGAAAGCGGCTGGAAAATTCACGCGTGTACTGGCGGAACAGGCCCAGTTCGCGTTCGTAATACGGGAGCAGCTGTTCCACGATCGCCCTCTTTGCCAGCTGGAAAGTTCCATGCTGGCATCAGGCGCGATCGTGGATATTGATTTACGGCAATCAGCCTCAGAAATGGTATTCGGCGCGCACCATCGGTGTCTTCGCCGTCTGGCCCTGGTTGCCGGTGGTGGCCGCCGAGTTGCCGAACTTGTTCTTCCAGTACTGGTACTCGAGGCCGACGCGGAAGGTATTTTTCGCGTTGCCCATGGCGGCGCCCACGTCGAACATCACCTGCATGTCGATATTCGTCTCCACCGCGGTATTGCGGCCCACTTCATCCTTGCCCTTGGAGTCGATCAGGTTGAAAAAACCTTCGAACGAAAACAGCGGCGACAGCGGAATGCCCCAGGCGCCCGTCAGCATGGCGTGGGTTTTATAGGTGTAGCGGCCGGTGACCAGCGAGATGGGCGGGAAGGCGCCGCTCGGGGCATTGCTTTCGCGCAGCAGCAGCAGGCTGGTGTTGAAGAAGCCGGGCACGTCCCACATCAGGGTCGGGCCTGCCACCAGCATGCGCTTGCGCGAGTTGTAGCCGACGTCGTTCTTGGTATTGACATCGAAACCCAGGGTGACGCCGACGCCGCGCACGGGACCGAATTTGATGTCGCTGCCGCGCACCTTGCCGATATCGATGGTGTTGCGGTACACCAAGTAGGCTTCCTGCGCGCCCGAGGTCTTGCCCAGCGCGCCAGGGTCCTTGCTGTCGGACATCAGGAAGTCGAGGTTGACGAAGTTGCTGCCGTACTTGTAACCGCTGGCATGGGTGATGGCGAAAATATTTTTCTTGATGTCATCGGGATTGAACGGCTCGCGATAATCATTGCCGGCGCGCCAGCTCAGTGCGGTGTCGCTCCAGTCGGCGGCGTGGGCATTGGCGCCCATCCCCAGGGTGGTGGCAAGGCACAGGCATGACAACAGACACGGTGCGAATTTGGACAATTTTGACTCCTGGTAGCGATGTTAAAAAATGGTATGTATCTGGCAAAGCGGTCTGGCGCGACGGGTAAGGCATGCGATGCGGCGCAATGATGGAAACTTGCGCTCCGTTCAATCCATGATGCGAGAATTGCCACGTCCGGCCATATGGACTATTTGCATAGTGACTATCAGTTCTTGCATATAATCATCGCACCAACGTGGCGCTGCGGGGCAGGGAGCTGTGGTAGAGGGGGCAATATTTTTTCAAAATGCCGCAGCGGTGTTGTTTTTTTGTGGAAACGTCAAGTTCCCCCCGCAAACCTGTCCACCTCAACCGCCCGGATGCCGATACGATAGATGGCAACGGCGGCATGAGAATCTGCATGCAGCTGCTGCATCCGATCAACGTAGGCAAGCGCCTGCTCCAGGCAGAAAACACAGATGACGGCACGTTTGGAACTCATCAATATCAGCAAGCGCTACCCGACCGTGGTGGCCAACGACGGCATTCATCTCACCGTCGAGCCAGGCCAGATTCACGCGGTGCTCGGCGAAAACGGCGCCGGCAAATCGACCCTGATGAAAATCATTTATGGCGCCGTCAAACCCGATGGCGGCCAGATGGCGTGGAACGGCCGCGAGGTCGAGATCGCCAACCCGTCGGCGGCGCGCGCGCTGGGCATCGCGATGGTGTTCCAGCACTTTTCGCTGTTCGATACGCTCACCGTCACCGAGAACATCGCGCTCGGTCTGCCGGCCAATACGGATCTGGCGGAACTGGCGCAGCGCATCGAGGAGACGGCGCGCGAATACGGCCTGGACCTGGAGCCGCAGCGCCATGTGCATACGCTGTCGGTGGGTGAATGCCAGCGGGTGGAAATCGTGCGCGCGCTGCTGGCCAAACCGCAGCTGCTGATTCTCGACGAGCCGACTTCGGTGCTGACGCCGGCCGCTGTCGAGAAACTGTTTGAGACCCTGCGCCTGCTGGCCGCGCGCGGCTGCAGCATCCTGTACATCAGCCACAAGCTCGATGAAATCCGCGCGCTGTGCCATACCTGCACGGTGGTGCGCGCCGGCAAGAACGTGGGCGTGTGCGATCCGTCGCAGGAAACGGCGGCCAGCCTGTCGCGCATGATGATCGGCGCCGAGCCGCCGGCCGTCACGCGACGGGCCAGCGCGCCCGGCCCGGTCATGCTGAGCGTGAACAAGCTGAATTTGCCGAAGAGCCATCCGTTCGCCACCGAGCTGCGCGATATCTGCCTGGACGTGCGCGCCGGCGAGATCGTCGGCATCGCCGGCGTGTCCGGCAATGGCCAGCAGGAGTTATTGGCCGCGCTGTCGGGCGAGGATATGCGCGCGCTGCCAGCCGCCATCAAGCTCGGCAGCGTCGAGGCCGGGCGCCTGCCGCCGGGCAAGCGCCGCGCGCTCGGTTTCGGTTTTGTGCCGGAAGAGCGGCTGGGACGGGGCGCCGTGCCCGACATGTCGCTGGCCGACAATATTTTATTGAGTCTGCAGACGCCGGCCACCATCCGCCACGGCTTTTTGCGGCGCCATGCCATCGTGCAGCGGGCAAGCGAGATCATCGCCCGCTTCCACGTGAAAGCGGGCGGGCCGCAGGCGCTGGCGCGCAGCCTGTCGGGCGGCAACTTGCAGAAATATATCGTCGGGCGCGAAGTGCTGCGCCAGCCCACGGTGCTGGTGGTGGCACAGCCGACCTGGGGCGTCGATGTGGGCGCTGCCGCGCAGATCCGCGCCGAACTGCTGGCGCTGCGCGACGCTGGCTGCGCGTTACTGGTGGTATCCGAGGAGCTGGACGAATTGTTTGAAATCAGTGACCGCCTGCTGGTGATGGCGAAAGGAAAATTGTCGCCCTCGCTGGCGGTGCAGGACGCCAGCGTCACGCTGGTGGGGCAATGGATGAGCGGACTGTGGCCACAGGCGACCAAGGAGGCAGCCCATGGTTAAGCTGGCCTTTTACCTGGAAGCGCGGCCCACGCCGTCGCGCCTGATGTCGTGGCTGTCGCCGGTGCTGGCGGTGCTGCTGACCGTGATCTGCGGCGCGCTGCTGTTCGTGGCGCTGGGCCACGATCCGCTGGCGGGCCTGGGCGTGTTCTTTGTCGAGCCGCTGCGCGACCTGCATGGCTGGTCGGAACTGGCCATCAAGGTCGCGCCGCTGCTGCTGATTGCCGTGGGCCTGGCCATGTGTTTTCGTGCCAATGTGTACAACATCGGCGCCGAAGGGCAGCTGACGCTGGGCGCCATCTGCGGCGGCGCGGCCGCGCTGTACCTGGACACGGGCGACGGTGCCAACGGCGGCGCGATCATTGCCGTGTCGCTGCTGGCCGGCATGGCCGGCGGCATGGCGTGGGCGGCGATTACGGCCTGGCTGCGCGACCGTTTCAACGCCAGCGAAATCCTGGTCTCGCTGATGCTCGTGTATATCGCGCAGTTGCTGCTCAGCTATCTGGTGTACGGCGTGCTGCGCGACCCCGAAGGATTCAACTTTCCACAATCGAAACTGCTGTCGGACGGCCTGCTGCTGCCGACCATCCTGGCCGATACGCGCTTGCATATCGGCATCGTGTTTGCCTTGCTGGCCTCGCTCGGCGGCTGGCTGTTCCTGTCGAAAAGCATTTCGGGTTTCCGGCTGCGCGTGGGCGGCATGGCGCCGGCTGCGGCGCGCTATGCGGGCTTTTCCTCGCGCAAGGCGCTGTGGTCGTCGATGCTGATCTGCGGCGCATTGTCGGGCCTGGCGGGCGTGTGCGAAGTGCTGGGACCGATGGGGCAGCTTACGCCCACCGTGTCGCCCGGTTACGGCTTTGCCGCCATTATCGTTGCCTTTGTGGGACGGCTGCATCCGGTCGGCGTGATCTTTTCCAGCTTCGTGATGGCGCTGTTCTATATCGGCGGCGAACTGGCGCAGTCGCGCCTGGGCCTGCCCAGTGCGATCACCGGCGTGTTCCAGGGCATTTTGCTGTTCGCCCTGCTTGCCTGCGACGTGCTGATTCAATACAAACTGCGCTGGAGAAAATAATGGACAACCTCGCACTCACGCTTGCGCCGCTGGTTGCCGCCAGCATCAATGCCGGCACGCCGCTGATGCTGGCCGCGCTCGGCCTGCTGGTCAATGAAAAGGCCGGCGTGGTCAACCTGGGCGCCGAAGGCATGATGCTGGTCTCCGCCATTACCGGCTTTGCGGTGGCCGTCAATACGGGCAGCCCCACCTTGGGCTTTATTGCCGGCGCGGCGTCCAGCATGCTGCTGTCGGGCTTTTTTGCCTGGCTGACGGTGTGGCTCGGCACCAACCAGTATGCGACGGGCCTGGCCTTGTCGCTGTTCGGCGCCGGTGCGTCGACGTATATTGGCCTGAACTATGTGGGCAACAGCCTGCAGAACGGCCGCTTCGGCATCCCGTTGCTGGAGGACATACCGTTCGTCGGGCCGGCCCTGTTCCGCCAGCATCCGATGGTCTACCTGGCGCTGCTGCTGTGCGCGGCCATCGCCTGGTTTCTGTACCGCACACGGGCCGGCCTGGTGCTGCGCGCCGTGGGCGAGTCGCCGTCGTCGGCGCATGCGCTCGGCTACCCGGTGCGCCGCATCCGCCTGGCGGCGGTGCTGTTCGGCGGCGCCTGCTGCGGCCTGGCCGGCGCCTTTTTGTCGCTGGTGTATACACCGCTGTGGGTCGAGGGCATGGTGGCCGGACGCGGCTGGATCGCGCTGGCGCTGACCACCTTTGCCACCTGGCGCCCGGCGCGCGTGGTGGGCGGCGCCTATCTGTTTGGCGGCATCACCATCCTGACTTTCCATGCACAGGCGATCGGCGTGCCGGTGGCGTCGCAGCTGCTGTCAATGCTGCCCTACCTGGCCGCCATCGTGGTGCTGGTGCTGATATCGAGCAACGCCAACTACATCAAGCTGAATATGCCGGCCTCGCTGGGAAAAAACTTCAATCCAGGTCATTAATCACTCACCAAAAGGAAACTCATGTCCAAGCTTATGCCCAAGAAAATGCTGCGTGCCGCACTGTGCGGTGTCGTACTGATGCCGGCCGTCGCCATGGCCGCCGCCGCTCCCGCCGCTGCGCCACTCAATGTCGGCTTTGTATATATCAGCCCCATCGGCGACGCCGGCTGGACCACCCAGCACGACCAGGCGCGCAAGGAAATGGAAAAGGCGCTGGGCAGCAAGATCACCACCAAGTATGTGGAAAACGTGCCGGAAAGCGCCGACGCCGAACGCGTCATCCGCGACCTGGCGCAGACCGGCAGCAAGCTGGTCATCACCACCTCGTTCGGCTACATGAATCCGACCTTGAAAGTGGCCAAGCAATTTCCTAATGTGAAGTTCATCCACCTGACCGGCTACAAGACGGCTGTCAACGTGGCCAATACCAATGCGCGTTTCTATGAAGGCCGCTACCTGGCCGGCGTGCTGGCCGCCAGGATGAGCAAGACGCATGTGGCCGGCTACGTGGCGGCGTTTCCGATTCCGGAAGTGCTGCAGGGCGTGAACGCCTTTACGCGCGGCATGCGCAGCGTCGATCCGAAAGCGGAAGTGAAAGTGGTGTGGGTCAACAGCTGGTTCGATCCGGGCAAGGAACGCGATGCGGCCATCACGCTGATCGGCCAGGGCGCCGACGTGATCACCCATCACACGGACTCGACCGCCGTGGTGCAGGCGGCCGAAGAGAAGGGCAAGTATGCGATCGCCTACCATTCGGACATGAAGAAATACGGTCCGAAAGCGCAGCTGGCCGCCGTTACCCATCATTGGGGCGCGTACTACACGAAACAGGCGCAAGCCGTGATCGATGGGACCTGGAAAACCAGCAGCACCTGGGGCGGCATCAAGGACGGCATGGTCAAGCTGGAAGGCATCAACAGCAGCGTGCCGGCGGACGTGAAGCAATTCGTCGCCGCGCGCGAAAAAGAATTGGTGGCCGGCACGCTCAATCCGTTCACCGGTCCGATCAGGGATAACGACGGCAAGGTGCGCCTGGACAAAGGTGTGCTGGACGATGCGGCGCTGTCGAAGATGGATTATTTCGTCGAGGGCGTGGCCGGGAAAGTTTCCGGCAAGTAACATCAACTTGATGTAGTATGGCCGGTACGATCCACGCAGCAGAGCCCGCACAGGCCGTACCGGAGACAGACATGGACAGACTCGAAGTATTCAAGATCATTGCGCACCAGGCGGGCAAGGGCGAACTGACCTTTCCCGCCAACGTCAACGCGACCCTCAAACTGCAGCAAGCGCTGGACGATCCCGATTGCCATATCGAAACGGCCGCCCATATGGTGATGGCCGAACCGCTGCTGTCGGCGCGCGTGGTGGCGCTGGCCAATTCGGCCGCCTACAACCGTTCCGGCAATGAAATCGCCAA
Organism: Janthinobacterium sp.; assembly: GCF_031995485.1. NCBI lineage: Bacteria > Pseudomonadati > Pseudomonadota > Betaproteobacteria > Burkholderiales > Oxalobacteraceae > Janthinobacterium > Janthinobacterium sp. The sequence goes on along the minus strand of NZ_DAMAGB010000004.1, from coordinate 102,735 downwards.
TGTGCGCGCGGCCGTCTCGCGGCTCGGTTTTGCCACGCTGAAATCGATGGTGGCATCCGTCATCGTGCGCCAGCTGGGCAGCCAGATCACCGATCCGCAACTGCGCGCCAAGACGGCCAGGCTGTGGGAACATACGGCCCATGTGGCTGCGCTGAGCCAGGTGATCGCCAAAAAGGTCACGCATGTGGACCCGGAGACGGCCATGTTCGCCGCCATCGTGCATGAAGTGGGCGGCTTCTATCTGCTGTCGCGCGCCGAGGAGTATCCGGGCCTGCTCGACAACAATACCGAAGACTGGCTCGAATACGGCGAAAAGCTGATCGGCCGCGGCGTGCTGCGCCAGCTCGAAGTGCCGGACCAGGTGCTGCAGGCAGTCGAAGGCCTGTGGCATGGCGGCGGCCCGTTCCCGCCGCGCACCCTGGGCGCCACCCTGGTGCTGGCCAACGACCTGGCGCCCGTCGCTTCGCCGCTGCATCCGCCGGAAGTGGCCGAGCGGCGCCGCGCGGCGGCGCTGATCGACTTCAGCATTAACGGCAGCACCTTGCACACCATCCTGGCCGAATCGGCCGAAGAGATCGAATCGCTGGCGGCTGCACTGCTGGTGTAGTTCTTCCTCGTATCGCATACAATCGCCGGCGCGGCTATCCGCCGCCCGGTTTTTTTTCGTCCTCTTATCCCAAGGATCTCATGCCAAAGCTGTTTTCATCCCTGACTTTTTCCGCGCTGGCCACCAGCCTGGCGCTGGCTTTCCCCGTTCACGCTGCATCGACGCTGCCGGTGGTGCAGGAAGCGCCGCTGCGCGCCCACCTGGCCTTCCTGTCGAGCGACCTGCTCGAAGGCCGCGGCACCGGCCAGCGTGGCGCCGACCTGACCGTGTCCTACCTGGAAACCCAGGCGCTGCTGGCCGGTTTGAAACCGGTGCGCGGCAACAGCTTTCGCCAGAGCGTGCAGATCGCCGGCGTGAAGTCGCTGCCGCAAGAGAGCAGCCTGCAGGCGGTGGCTGGCGACGGCAAGGCCGTGCCGCTGGCCTTCGGGCCGGACTGGGTCTGGGCCACGGGCGACTCGGTGGCCGCGCACACGTTCGACGCGCCGCTGGTATTCGTCGGCTACGGCATCACGGCACCGGAAGAGGGCTGGAATGATTTCAGGAATGCAGACGTGAAAGGCAAGATCGTCGTCATGATGGTCAACGACCCGCAGCCGACCGAAGCCGAGCCGAACCGCTTTGCCGGCAAGGCGCTTACTTATTATGGCCGCTGGACCTACAAGTTCGAGGAAGCCAAACGCCAGGGCGCGACCGGCGTGCTGCTGATCCACACCAAGCCGTCGGCCTCGTACGACTGGAACGTGGTGCAGAGCAGCTGGAGCGGCAGCGAGCGTTTCCAGCTGGCCGACCGTACGGCCGGCACGCCGCTGCAGGGCTGGATCACGGAAGCTGCCGCGCGGCGCCTGTTCGCGGCCGGCGGCCAGGATCTCGATGCCTTGCGAGCAAAAGCCGAAAGCAAGGACTTCCAGGCCGTGGCCTTGAACGTCAGACTGGCGGGCGAAATGAAGTCCGCCGTGCGCAAGGTCGAGCAGTTCAATATCGCCGGCATGGTGCCCGGTACCGATGCGAAACTGAAGGACGAGGCCGTGATCTACAGCGGCCACTGGGATCACCTGGGCAAGCAGGGCGATGAAAAGGCGGGCGTGGACATCATCTACAACGGCGCAGTGGACAATGCGTCGGGCACGGCGGGCCTGTTGGCGATGGCGCAGGAAGCGGTGAAAAAGCCGGCCAAACGCACGCAGATTTTCCTGTGGGTGGCGGCGGAAGAACAGGGCTTGCTGGGCAGCGCCGCGTATGCGGCCGATCCGCTGTGGCCACTGAACAAGACGGCCGCCGCATTGAACCTGGACAGCCTTAATTTTGTCGGCGCCACGCGCGACATGGGCGCCCAGGGCAGCGAGCGCACGGAGCTGGGCAGCGTTGCCGCCACGGTGGCGAAAGCCATGGGCCTGCAGATCGCCGCCGCCCGTCCCGACCTGGCAGGCGGCTATTTCCGCAGCGACCACTTCAGCTTTGCCAAGGCCGGTGTGCCCGCGTTTTCCATCAATGGCGGGCGCGACTATGTGAAGGATGCGGAAGCGTCGAAAGCCAAGGCCGCGGCGTATGGCCCGCGCTACCATCAGGTCACCGACGAGTACGATGCGAGCTGGGACCTGTCGGGCATGACGCAGCAGGCGCAGTTCACGCTGAACCTGGGGCAGGCGGTGGCGAATGCGCCGAAGATGCCGGCGTGGAAGGCGGGCGATGCGTTTGGCAAGGTGCGCGAACAAACAAAATAAACCCTGACGCAGGCGTAGGTCGGATTAGCGTAGCGTAATCCGACAAACATTGTTGGCGTCGGTGGTGTTGTCGGATTACGGCGCTTTGCGCCTAATCCGACCTACGTCATTTATCAGGCGCGTTCCAGGCGCCGTTGCTCAAAGCGGTACTTGCTCCACACCAGCAACATCACCAGCGGCATCGCCCCGCCGACCGCGCACAGCGCCAGCCAGCCGCCGGCGGCAAAGCTGGCGCTGGCCAGGGCTGACCCTGCCGAGGCGCCGATAAAGCCGGCGGCGATAAACACGGTGGTGACCCTGGCGCGCGCCTGCGGCGCCAGTTTGTAAATGATGGACTGGTGCGTCACCTGCAGGCCCATCACGCCCATGTCCAGCAGCACGATGCCGATCAACAGCAGCGTGAGCGATTGCGCGCCGAAGCCGATCAGCGCCCAGCCGGCAATCGAAGCAATTGCCAGCAGCCAGGTCGCCTGCCGCGCATAGCCGCGGTCGGCCATGCGCCCGGCCGTATTGGCGGCCAAAGCACCGGTGGCGCCAGCCAGGCCGAACAGGCCGATCTGCATTTCCGTGTAGTGATACGGCGCGCCGCTCAGCAAGAAGGTCAGGCCGGTCCAGAACACGCTGAAGGTGCCCAAGCCGAGGCTTGAGAACAGCGCGCGCTGGCGCAGCAGCGGTTCCTGGCGGATGATCTCGGCCAGCGACGCCATCAACTTGCCGTATTGCAGTTTTCCGCGCGGCGCTTCGTCGGGCAGGATGCGGCGCAGCATCACCAGCAGGGCCGCCACCACGACGGCCGCCAGCACATACACGGTGCGCCAGCCGCCGCTGATCTGCGCCACCGTGCCCGACACGGTGCGCGCCAGCAGTATCCCCAACAGCAAGCCCGTCATCACGGTGCCTACCATACGGCCCCGGCTGTGGTCGGGCGCATACGAGGCCACCATGGCCGTGACCACCATCAGCGCGCTGGCGGTAATGCCCATCAGCACGCTGGCAATCGCAAACACGACGATATTCTGGCTGGTGGCCGCCAGCAGCAGCGCCCCGATCTTGGCGACCAGCATCCAGGTGAGCAGTTTGCGCCGGTTCAGTACGTCACTGAGCGGCACCAGGAACACGATGCCCAGCACATAGCCGATCTGCGTGGCCGTGACCAGGTAGCCCGCTTGCGTGACGCCCACGCCGAACGAGGCGGCCAGCATCGAGGTCAAGGGTTGTACGTAATACAGGCTGGCCACCAGTACGCCGGCCGACAGGGCAAACAGCAGGATGCGGGTGGAGGTCAGCAGGGCGCTGGCGTTGATGGAGGAAGGGGATGACATGCTGCGGCTTTCAAATGATGCTCAAGGCCACGCATGATACTGGCGATGCACTTTTCCTGCCGGAGGGAGCAAAAAAATCCCGGCGGTCCATCTGGACGGCCGGGAAAAGGGTATACGCTGGGGTATATACCAGGGAGAGAAGGTTACGACTGTGCTGACAGCTCCGCATGCACCTGCGCCGTGATTTCATACGAGCGCAAGCGGTGCTGGTGCTCGAAGATCTGCGAGGTGATCATCAGTTCGTCGGCGCCCGTCTCGGCGATAAACGCCGCCATTTTTGCCTTGACCGTTTCCGGCGAGCCGATGGCGGTGCAGGACAGCACGGAGTCGAGCATGGCGCGTTCCTGCGGCCCCAGCTGCTCCAGGTAGCCGGGCACGGGCGGCTGCAGGCGCGACGGCCGTCCGGTGCGCAGGTTGACGAACGCCTGCTGCATCGAGGTGGCGCGCACATGCGCTTCGGCGTCGGTATCGGCGGCAAACACGTTATAGCCGAGCATCACATAGGGCTTGGCCAGCTGCTTCGACGGCTTGAAATGTTCGCGGTAGTAGGCGACGGCCTGCATCATCATCTGCGGCGCAAAGTGCGAGGCGAATGCATACGGCAAGCCCAGGTGCGCGGCCAGCTGCGCGCCGAACAGGCTCGAACCGAGGATCCACACGGGCACATTCGAGCCCTTGCCGGGCACGGCCAGCACGCGCTGGCGCGGCTCGTCGCACATGTAGTCGATCAGTTCCAGCACGTCCTGCGGGAACTGGTCCGAGTCGGACTGCAGGTCGCGGCGCAGCGCGCGCGCGGTGGTCTGGTCGGAGCCGGGCGCGCGGCCCAGGCCCAGGTCGATGCGGCCCGGATGCAGCGCTTCCAGCGTGCCGAACTGTTCCGCGATCACCAGCGGAGAATGGTTCGGCAGCATCACGCCGCCGGCGCCGACGCGGATCGTCTTGGTGCCGGCCGCCACATGGGCGATCACCACTGCGGTGGCGGCGCTGGCGATGCCGGGCATGCCGTGGTGTTCCGCCAGCCAGTAGCGGTTATAGCCCCAGCGCTCGCCGTGCTGGGCGAGATCCAGGGTGTTCTGGAAAGAAATCGAGGCATTGCTGCCTTCGGCGATGGGCGCCAGGTCGAGTATGGAAAATGGGATCATGAAAGAGATATCGGGTCGGGTTATGAAATCACAATGGACGATTTGTCTATCCCCTGACGCCAGCATGGTTGTCGGCAGCGACGGGTGGGGAACATCATAGGACGATTCGCGATCCGGCGTACGGGACGGTCAAAAAAGCATACCGATTGGAAATTGCCGGAGGCAGTGCTAGAGTCGCTTTTTCCCTCCTCCCGGCCCGCGCTTCCATGATGCTGAAACAATTCGCCCTGCTTGCCCTCCTGCTGCCCTCGCTTTACAGCCATGCCGCGCCCGTCAGCGCGGAAGCGCGCGACACCGCCAGCTACGCGCTGGCCACTTATCCTGAACCGATGATCGCCAGCCTGGCCAGAATGGTCAGCTTCAATACGGTGGCGGTGCCGAACCTGCCGTTGGCCGACAACCCGCAGCATACGGGCTTCAAGCGCTATCTGGCACAGGAAGCGCAGCGGCTGGGACTGGACTTCCAGGACTACGGTTATGTGGTGGTCATTGGCCTGGGCAAGGGCGCCGAACGCGTCGGCGTGATCACGCATGGCGACGTGCAGCCGGTCGATCCGTCGAAATGGGCGCGCTCGCCATTCGAGCTGGACCGCACCAGCGAACCGGGCAAGCTGCTGGGCCGCGGCACGGAAGACGACAAGGGGCCGATCGCCACGGCCCTGTATGCGATGAAGGCGATTGCCGACAAGAAGGTGGTGCTGAACAAGCGCATCGAGCTGTATGTCTACATGGCCGAGGAGTCGGACTGGGAGCCGCTCAAGCAATTCCTGCAAACGCACACGCCGCCGCAAATCAATATCACCATCGATGCCGAATATCCGGTGGTGACGGCCGAGAAAGGCTACGGTTCGATCAAGCTGAGTTTGCCGGTGCCCGCCATCTCGCAAAGCCCCGACCACCCCGTGCTGGCCAGCCTGACGGGCGGCTTTTTCGGCAGCCAGATTCCGGAAGATGCGCGGGCCGTGATCGAGTATGCGCCGGCCTCGCTGGAAAAGGCCATCCGGGCGCGGGCAGAAATCCAGCAGGGCATGCGCTACACGTTCGAGCGCACCGGCCAGACCTTGAGCGTCAAGGCGCGCGGCGTCTCGGCCCATTCCTCGAAACCGGAAGACGGCGTCAATGCCATCAGCATGCTGGCCGATGCGCTGCAGGTGCAGCCATGGCAGGGCACGCAGGCGGCCGACATGCTGTCGTTCCTGAACGAACTGGTCGGCACCGGCATCTACGGCGAGCGCTTTGGCGAGATCGCCTACCGCGACGGTTTCATGGGGCCGATGACGGTGGCGCCGACCGTGCTCAAGCAGAACGGCAATGCACTGGAACTGAATATCAACCTGCGCCGCCCGCAAGGCAAGAGCAGCGAGGTGTTGCACCAGCAGGTGATGGCCGCGTTTGAAGCGTGGCGCGCGCGGCGCCAGGCGCAGGCGTCGCTGAAGGTGCAGATCGGCGAGCCGTGGCTGCAAACCGCTGCGCCGCAGATTCCCACTTTGCTGGGCGTATTCGAACACTACACCGGCATCGCCGATCCGCAGCCGGTGGCGATCGGCGGCGGCACCAACTCGCGCCTGTTCCCGAACGCCGTCAGCTTCGGCCCGGCCATGCCGCACACGGTGTACACGGGGCATTCCGAGCATGAATTCATGACGGAAAAACAGCTGCTGCTCAATTTGCAGATGTACACAGCCGTCTTGATCGAACTGGCGAAATAGGCACGTAAAACTGCAGGGCGTCTGATCTGCCGCGTGAAAAAGGGCGGAACTTTTTCTCGGGTTTCACTGTCTTACGTCTCCATGCCTGGCGGGGAGACAGTGATGCGGATGATACGGACGAGCTTGCACAAGCGGTCGCGGCCGAGCGGAGCTATCCCATGAGCTGGCCGCTGGAACTGGAAGTGGCGCACAAGCTGGCGCGGATGCGCGGCTGGCTGGAGCAGCAGCATGCGGGCGCGATCCGCCTGCGCGGCGCGGACTGGTTTGCCTGGGCCACGGCCGGCGCCTCGAACAGCCAGTGCCATGCGTGGGACGCGGGCTGCGCCGAGGTGCTGGTGACGCGCGCGGCCGCGTATATCCTGACCGATGAAGCATCGGCGCCCCGGCTGCGCGATGAAGAAGTGCGCGGCCCGTGGACCTGGCAGGTGACGCCGTGGATGCTGCCGCAGCTGGTCGAGCTGCGCGAGCATTTCGTGCAGCATGCGGCGGCGGGCAGCCCGGTGCTGTCGGACCGTCCCGGCCTGCACGAGCGCAGCCTGCCGGTGGCGCTGCGCGAAGAGCGGCTGGTGCTGCTGGCTTCGGAACAGCAGCGCTACCGCCATGTGGGACAGCTGGCGGCCAGCGCCGCTGGGGCAGCGTTGCGCGCGGCGCGTCCGGACTGGACCGAACTGGAACTGGCCGCCTGCTGCGTGCAGGCGCTGTGGCTGCGCGGCCTGCACGCCGTGCATGTGCTGGCCGCTGGCGCCGAGCGGCAGTCGCGCTACCGGCGCGCACCGGCCACCAATGTGGCGCTGGGGCCGGGCGCCGTGCTGGCGCTGTGCGCGCGCCGCCATGGCCTGTGTGCCAGTCTCAGCCGCCAGCGCCGCTTCGTGCCGCCATCGGGCTTCGAGGCACGCCACCGACAAGGCATGGAGGAAGAAGACGCCGCCATCCTGGCGCTCGAGGCGATTGCCCTCGATGCGTGCGAACCGGGCCATGCGCTGAGCATGGTGTATCACGCCCTCGACAGCGCCTATGCCTATGCAGGGCAGCCCGATACCGTGCGTACCTGCCGCCAGGGCGGCATCCATGGCTACCTTGCGCCCGAAGTGGCGGCCGGTCCGCATACGGAAATCACGCTCCGGCACGGCATGGCGCTGGCGTTTCACCCCAGCCTGCCCGGCAGCACCGTGGAAGACACTTTCCTGTTGGCCGACGATCAGTTGCACAACCTCACCCATGATCCCGGCTGGCCTTCGGCCATGGTGCAGGGGCGCGCAAGGCCGCTGACGCTGGTATGAGCCGGGTGGCCATGATGACCATGCTGCAGCGGGCTCAATACGGCCGCAATACGCCTTTCTGCACCGAGACGCGCTCGCCGATCTGTACTGCCGGCTGGCTGTTTTGCACGACAGTGCGCGTGCTGCTGTCGTCGAGACGCAGTGTCACGCGGTAAACCCTGTCATCGCCGGTATCGATCGATTGCACGGTCGCCGAGCTGATGTCCATGTCGGCACTCATGCCGGCACTCAGGCCGGCGCCATCGGCTTCGCCGCGCTCGCGCATGTCGCCGGGCGTGCTGGCGGCCGGACTCGGAACGCTGCCTTGCGGCGTGGTTCCGGGCTGGACGGCGCGCTGTTCGCCGCTGTCGGCAGGCGTGGTCACAGCCGGGCTGTTGAGGTCAGTGGTGCTGCAAGCGGCAAGCAAGCTGCAAACCAGGCCGGTCAGCAACAGATTTTTTTTCAGGCTCATCGTGGTCTCCGGTAGGGAAAGTTCTGGGCGTCGGACTGCAGCCGATCTGGCGTGATTGCAGCGACTACCTGTCTGAGTGCCTTGGCGCGCAAATGTTCTTTGCCTGTTCCTGAGGCTTGCGTTAGCTCAAATAATGAGAGGATGCTGCTTGGTATAAATAGATGCTTGCATCACACATTCCTTGCGCTACATCGTTCTTTCACTGTTTATTTCCAGGAGAAAAAATGTCGTCCAGCCATACCGCCAAATTGATCGCCGAACTGGTTGCCACCACGCCTGGTGCCGTACAGGACGCGCGCACCCGGCATCTGCTGTCGCAGGCCTTGCACGGCCTGGTGCGCCTGGCCCGCTCGGAGCAGTTGCTGGAAATGCGACGCGATACGGCGCGCGCAGCCGGTGCCGGCAGCCGGCGCGAGATGCGGGCACTATTGCGGCGCGTTAAAACGCGGGGTGTGCGGGAGCAGGCGCAGCTGCCATTGGAGTTGCTGGCAGGCGAAGCGGACGAGGACGCCTGAGGGAAGGGCGTCAGGCTCCGGGCTGGCGGCGGCCCTGGCCCAGGGCAGCCATGACCATTTTGGGCCACAGGAAATACAGCGGCAGGGCGACTACCGCCGCAGCCGTGATATCGACCAGCCAGTCCGACACGGCGCCGCGGCGGTATGGCAGGAAGCTCTGGATGAATTCGTCCAGCGCACCCATCGCCATCACCATCAGCACTGCCAGCACCGCGCGGCGGCCCATGCCGCCGGCAATGCCGCTGAACAGGATCAGCGTCAACACGCCATAACCGAACGAATGCAGCACCACGCCCGAGGCATACTGGCCCACATCGGCGCGCGCACCGGGAATATCGCCAATGATGATCACCAGCGCATATAAAAACAGGGCGGTGCGAAAGCGCAGGCGTTCGTGGCGGTCGGCAAAACAGAGCTGGGTCAGGGGAGCTGGCATGGTCATCAACGGATAAAAAAGGGCAACCATAGCACGGCGCTTGCCTGGCAACCGTGACCTGAGCCAAAAAAAAGGCCCGCCGGGAAGCGGGCCAAAAACCCAAACGGGTTCAAGAGTTGAGAAACGGTGACCATGTCGCGTTCGCTCGCGCCACAGTGTGCAATGAGAGTGGTGTGCCGGTGACGGCACACCTGTCGGCAGTCGCGCATATCGGTTGCGTGTACTGCAGATGAAGCAAGTATAGCCAGCGAAGATGACCGGCTCATGACACGCGCAAATCTTTTTGGAAAGAGGGAAGACAGCTGCAGGACAAAAAAAAGCCCGCTGGTGAAAGCGGGCTTAAAACTATTTTCTTGGAGGAGAATAGTGGAGACAGGTGCATTATGCTGCGCCGCACGATATATGTCTAATGGTCTTTTCGGATAACGATTATCGTTTTTTGATATAACTGACCAGGCTGCTTATTCCTGCACCGCCACCGTGTAGTTCAGTGCCATGCGGCCGCCATCGGCATAAATCGTCTGGCCCGTCATGTAGCTGGCGTCGTCGCTGGCAAGAAACGCGGCGATGCTGGCCACTTCTTCCGGCTCGCCGCAGCGCCCCAGCGGCGTGCGCGACAAAATGGTGTGGCGCGCTTGCGGACTGGACAACACAGCCTGCTTGGCCAGTTCCGTCAGGATGGTGCCCGGGCCGATGGCATTGACGCGCACGCCATGCGGCGCCAGGTTCAGCGCCATCACCTTGGTCAGCTGGTTGATCGCGCCTTTCGACACCACATACGGGACCTGGTTCGGGATCGCCAGTTCCGCATTCACGCTCGACATATTGATGATCACGCCGCTGTTGCGCTTGACCATCTCGCGCGCCACGGCCTGGCCGCACAGAAACATCGATTTCAGGTTGATGCGCAGCACGCGGTCGAAATCGTCTTCCGTCACGTCGAGGAAATCGGCCGCATGCGTGACGCCCGCGTTGTTGATCAGGATATCGACATGGCCAAGGCGGGCCAGGGTGTCGTGCAGCATGGCGTCGACATCGGCCTTCTGGCTGACGTCGGCGCAGAAGAAGTGTGCCTGCGGTCCCAGTGCGGCCGCCGCTTGGGCGCCGCTTTCCTTGATATCGACCAGCATCACGTGTGCCCCTTCGGCAATCAGGCGGCTGGCGCACGCCAGGCCGATGCCTTGCGTGGCGCCGGTGACGATGGCGGTTTTATTGTGTAGTTTCATAACTATTTTAGATAAGTATCGGTTCGTTCGGCAACTGGTTGCCGCGCTCGCCGGTGGCGGGAAAATGGTGTTGCAGCAAACTGTTCAGTTCGCCCAGCGCCTGCACGGTGCTGTCGTGGTAATTACCCTGGGCAAAACCGGCCGTCATGGTACGGCAGATCGCCTGCCATTGCTCGGGCGTGATGCGGCGGCCCACATGGCGGTCGGCCACGATATCGACCTGGTGTTCGGCCAGGTTAATGTAGATCAGCACGCCGACATTGTCTTCCGTGTCCCACACGCCATACTGGACAAACAGTTCGCGCGCGCGCTCGCGGTTGGTCACGCCCTGGTAGGCCATGCCGGGCGTCAGCGCCGCTTCGACGATCAGGCGCACTTCCGCGCGATGTTCGGTTTCGCCCTCGGCAATGGCCGTTTCGATCGCCTTCAGCGTCGCTTCCGGAAAAGCCTGTCTTGCCGTGGCGGGGGTGCCGCGCCAGTGTTTCAGGGCGCGTCCGCAGCGCTGCCCGAAGCTCAAGTGTTTTGTCATTACCAGTCTCCCGAGGCGCCGCCGCCGTCAAAGCCGCCACCGCCGCCGCCGAAGCCGCCGCCGCCACCAAAACCGCCACCGCCGCCAAAGCCGCCGCCACCGCCGCGGTTGTTCATGGCCTGGCTGAGGATGCTGCCCAGCACCACGCCGGTGGCGCCGCTGGTCCAGTTGCTGCCGCGCTGCAGCCGGCCCGGTCCGCCGCGCGAGCGGAACAAGGTCAGTACCACCAGGAAGCCGAAGAACAGCAGCGGCAGCCAGAAGCCCATGCCGCCGGCTTCCACCGTGGCCGGCGCCGCCTGTTTTGCAGGGGCAGGGAATTGCTCCTGGTTCAGCAGGGTGGCTATCGCGCCCACGCCGGCCACCAGGCCGCCGTAATAATCCTGCTGCTTGAAGTGGGGTGCGATCACGTCCTGCAGGATGCGCTTCGATTGCGCATCGGTCAGCACGCCCTGCACGCCACGGCCCGCTTCGATGCGCAGCCGGCGCAGCGCAGAGGGATTGTCTTTGGCGACCAGCAGCAGCACGCCGTCATCGACGCCCTTGCGGCCCAGTTTCCAGGCGTCCGTCACGCGGATGCTGTATTGCTCGATCGCTTCGGGCTCGGTCGACTTGACCAGCAGCACGGCGATCTGGCTGCCGGTGCGCGCTTCGTAGTCGGCCAGCACGGCCTCCAGCGACGCTTTCTGTTTCGCGTCCAGCATGGCCGCCTGGTCGGTGACGCGCTCGGCCAGCGGCGGCACGGCCGCCAGCTGGGCGCTGGCCGGCAGCGCCATCAGGCACAGCAGCGCCATGCACAGCGCCGCCAGATGGGACTTGATGTTCATGCTTATTTGCCGAAGTCGACGGTCGGTGCGGTCGAGATGGCTTTTTCATTTTCCACCGTGAACGATGGCTTGACCTTGTAGCCGAACATCATGGCCGTCAGGTTGTTCGGGAAGCTGCGCGCATGCACGTTGTAATCCTGCACCGCCACGATATAGCGCTGGCGCGCCACGGTGATGCGGTTTTCCGTGCCTTCCAGCTGCGACTGCAGGTCGCGGAAGCTGGTGTCGGCCTTCAGGTCCGGATATTTCTCGGACACCACCATCAGGCGCGACAGGGCCGACGACAGCTGGCCCTGCACCTGCTGGAATTTCTCGAATGCAGCCGGATCGTTCAGCACTTCAGGCGTGATCTGGAAACTGGTGGCGGCCGAGCGCGCCTTTGTCACCGCTTCCAGCGTTTCGCGCTCGTGCGTGGCATAGCCCTTCACAGTATTGACCAGGTTGGGGATCAGGTCGGCGCGGCGCTGGTACTGGTTGACCACTTCGCCCCAGGCCGCCTTGGTGGCTTCATCCTTGGTCTGGAAATCGTTGTAGCCGCAGCCGGTCAGGACGCCGGCCAGCACGGTGACGGAGAGGGCCAGGCGCAGCCATTTGGAAAACTGTTTGGTGATTTGCATGATGGGTTCCGTGCGTAGTAGTGAATGGATAGCAAGAGGGAGATTCAAGTGGGGCAAATATACCTGAAACGCCGCCAGATGTCGGTTTAATAAGCGTGGCAGGCAAGGCGCAGGCTGCCGTGATCAATGCCGGCCGCGTTACAATACGGGGTTTGCAACTGAAGATAGAGAAGGTGTGCCGTGAATTTCATCGATAAATTATCCGCCGCGTGGACGGCCAATAATTCCCTGCTGTGCGTGGGACTGGACCCGGACCTGGCGAAACTGCCGGCCGAACTGCGCGACGCGCCTGATGGCATCACCACCTTCTGCACCCGCATCATCGACGCCACGGCCGACCTGGCCTGCGCCTTCAAGCCGCAGATCGCCTACTTCGGCGCGCTGGGCGCGGAACAGCAGCTGGAAGACATCTGCCGCTATGTGCGCGAACACTACCCGCACATTCCGCTGATCCTCGACGCCAAGCGCGGCGACATCGGCGCCACCGCCACGCAATATGCGCGCGAAGCGTTCGAGCGCTACGGCGCCGACGCCGTCACCGTCAACCCCTACATGGGCGAGGATTCGCTCGACCCCTACCTGGCGTGGCAGGATCGCGGCGTGATCATCCTGTGCCGCACCTCGAACCCGGGCGGCTCGGACCTGCAGTTCCTCGACACGGACGGCGTGCCCCTGTACCAGCGCGTGGCGCGCCTGGTGGCCGAGAAATGGAACAAGAACGGCCAGTGCGCGCTGGTCGTTGGCGCCACCTTCCCCGAAGAGCTGGCGCAGGTGCGCGCGATTGTCGGCGACATGCCGCTGCTGGTGCCCGGCATCGGCGCGCAGGGCGGCGACATTGCCGCCACCGTCGGCGCGGGCCAGACGGCCAATGGCATGGGCATGATGATCAGCTCGTCGCGCGCCATCATCTACGCCAAGCCGGAGGCGGGCGAGGATTTTGCCGACGCGGCACGGCGCGTGGCGATCGAGACGCGCGATGCGATCAATGCGCATCGCGCGTAATCCGACAACATTGTTGGCAGCGATCATGGTGTTGTCGGATTACGCGCTTGCGCGCTAATCCGACCTACGCGATACGCAATATTGGCCTCAATCCCTTTGCGGGGCCACGATCTCGGCATAATCGTACAGCTCGCCCAGTATCTCTTCGCCCCGTTCATCCACCGATTCCGACAAGGTATCGATTTCTGTAAACAGCTGCTCGATGGTGCGCGCGCCGCCGGCGCCGTCGAACAGGCGCGCGGCGCGGTGCTCTTCCCAGCGCAGGCTTTCCGCTTCGCTCAGCGTCTGCGGGAAGTTGCGCGCGCGGTAGCGGAACAGCAGTTCCTGCAGGCGCTCGTCGGCAAACGAGGGGCGCGCTGCTGCCAGCCTGGCCGGCGTGTCGCGCCGCAGGCCGTCGAGCAGGCGGCGGTCGTCATTGCTGACAAAGCCGTTGTAGAGATCTTCATCGACATCGGTATGGCCTTCGGCGCCCGGACGCTTGAACACTTCGGCCCAGATCGCATCCATATTGGGCGCTTCGGCGGCCAGGCGGCCATGGGCCAGCGCGGCCTCGATATCGATGCCCCAGTGGGCGGCCATGGCCGGCGACAGGGTTTTCAGATTACCCACCAGCATGGGCGACTTGTTCAGGTGCACGCTTTTCACGGGCAGGCGGGTCATGCCCTCGGGCATGGCGTCGCTGCGCGTAAACAGCCGCGTGCGGATGGTGTCGGCGTCCAGCGTGAACAGCTCGCGCGGATCGTACTGGCAATCCCACACCAGGATTTCATTTTTGTTGCCCGGGTGCGTGGCCAGCGGCCAGACCACGCCCAGGCAGCCGCGCTCGGCGGGGAACATGCCCGAGACATGCAGGAAAGGCTGGCGCTGGGCAGCGGCCAGATGCATGCCCATCTCGCTGGCAACCTTGTCTTTCTTGTGCAGCGCCAGGCAGAATTCGAACAGTTTCGGCTGTTTCTGCCGGATCAGGCGTGCCAGGGCGATGGTGGCGCGCACGTCGGACAGCGCATCGTGCGCCGCTTCATGCACCAAACCGTTAGCCTTGCTCAGGTGTTCCAGCTTGAAGCTGGTCTGGCCATCGTCGCGCTTGGGCCATTCGATGCCTTCCGGGCGCAGCGCATGCGTCATGCGCACCACGTCGAGGATGTCCCAGCGGCCGCAATGGTTTTTCCATTCGCGCGCATACGGATCGATCAGGTTGCGCCAGAACAGGAAGCGCGTCACTTCATCGTCGAAGCGGATGGTGTTGTAGCCGACGCCGATGGTGCCCGGCTCGGAAAAAGCCGCCTCGATGGTGGCGGCGAATTCATGTTCCGGCACGCCCAGCGCCAGGCATTGCTGCGGCGTGATGCCGGTAATCAGGCACGATTGCGGATCGGGCAGGAAATCATTGGCCGGCTGGCAATACAGCATGATGGGCTCGCCGATTTCGTTCAGTTCGGCATCGGTGCGGATGGCAGCGAACTGGGCCGGACGGTCGCGGCGCGGCTGGGCGCCAAAGGTTTCGTAGTCGTGCCAAAGAAAAGTTGTCATGGATGGTGCTTGCTTTATTTGTTATAGGCGATGCAGCGACAAAAATCGCCGCTTCAGTTTTCGGAATACTTGCCGATACTACCAAAGAGAGGATCAGCCGTACTGCGCATTCTCGCATGGAGTCCACCATTGCCTGTCCAAGGAGACCTATCGTGTCAATTCCCATCGCATCAAGCGGCAATTCCGCCAGTTCCGTCAGCACCACCGGCAATACCACCACCAGTGGCGTGGCCGGCAAGGATGACAAAGTCAAGCAGGCCGACGGCACTACAGCCCAGATGAGCGTCAACGACCGCTCGAAACTGCAGCTGAACGCCGCCATCCTGCAGGCATCGATGAATGTGTCGATCAGCTCGCAAAACGATCCGCTGGCGCTGGTCTACAAATCGGCCATCACCAGCATCAATGAAGCGCTGCAGGCGGACTTCGGCGACAACGCCGTGCAAAACGCAGCCTCGCAGGACAATAGCGCCGAGGCGACAGCGAACCGCATCGTCTCGCTGTCGACCGGCTTTTTCGAGGCGTTCAAGCAGCAGAATCCCGGCATGGACAACGATGCCGCGCTGGAAAAATTCATGGGCACCATCACCGGTGGCATGGAAAAGGGCTTCTCGGAAGCGCGCGACATCCTGAAGGGACTCAACGTGCTGCAGGGCGATATCGCCGGCAATATCGACAAGACCTATGAGCTGGTGCAGAAGGGCTATGCCGACTTCGTTGCCGCGCACAGCAGCAAAAAGGCCGAAGCTTAAACCGAGACGCGGTTGCGGCCGGCTGCCTTGGCGCGGTACAGCGCCGCATCGGCCGTGGCGATCAGGCCGTGGTCGTCCTGGCGCGCCACCAGGCTGGCTACGCCGAACGAGCCCGTCACATGGGGCAGGGGACAGCGCATGTCTTCGAAAATGACGGCTTGCCGAAGGCGTTCGCACAGCCGTTCGGCCACCAGCAGCGCCATGTCTTCGCGGGTGTCGGGCAGGATCACCATCAGTTCCTCGCCGCCATAGCGCACGGAAAAATCCGTGGGCCGCGAGGCTGCGCCCAGCACCTGGGCGGCAATGCGCAGTGCCTGGTCGCCCGCCTGGTGGCCGTGCAGGTCGTTGAAGCGCTTGAAATGGTCGAGGTCGATCATCACCAGCGACAGCGGTTCGCTGCTCTCGTGCGCGGTGGTAATCATGTTCGGCAACAAGTCGTTGAGCCAGGCGCGGTTGTACAGGCCCGTCAGGCTGTCGACCATCGACAGCTGGCGATAGAATTCACCGAGTTTCTGGCGCCGGCGCAGCAGCGCGTTGGCGGCGCGGATGCGGAACGACATCAGGCGCAGCAGGTTGCGCGCCAGGCCGTTCGACTGTTCGATCAGTTCCCACACCAGCACGGCGTCGATCACCAGCACATCGGTTTCTTCCAGCGCCGAGATGGCAGCCAGGTTGCTCGCTTCATCGAGCACCGACTGTTCGCCCACGCTTTCGCCGGGCAGGACCTTGCTGACGGTGCCGTCATCCATGCCCGTATGGGTGTCGGCCGCCACCGCCAGCGAACCGCGCAGCACGATATACAGGCAGGCGCCGCTGGTGTCGCTGAGTGCTTCGCCCGCTTCCAGGCGCATCACCGGACACGGCGCCAGCATGGCAGCCGTGCGCTCGTCAGCGGCGTCCGAAAACAGCTGCAAATCGCCGACGTTGCAGCCTGAAGCCTCGAAATTGCCGATTTTTTCCACGATATGCTTTCCAAGAGGCAGAGCCGCGCACGCAGCGGGGCATGCGCAACATGATAGCGTAAAGCGTTCTTGGGAGTAACGACTATGGTCGAATTGAAAGCAACTTCATGGGAAATACGACAGTACCGCCATGTGCATGCGGCGCATGAAAAGCAAAGGCAGCCTTGATCGGCTGCCCAGGTCTCTGCTAAACGGCGAGGGGTTTATTCTGCGGCTTCTTCGGCTTCAGGCGTGTCCAGCACGGCATGCTTGCCGGTGGCGTGGCGCTTGCTGTCCTGCAGGCGGCCCAGCGCATTGTCGATGGCGCGTTTGAGCTTGTCGGTGGCGCCGCTGATCGACTGGTGCACGGTGGCATTCTGTTCGGTCACGGCGATCGGCTGGTAGCCGGCGATGCGCGCTTCCATCACGCAGCGGATATCGTCCGCGCCGCCTTTCGGACCGTTGGTGTCGCTCAGGTGGACTTCGATGCGGGTGATATTGTCGCGGAAACGGCTCAGTGCCGATTCGAGTACGGATTGCACATGTTCGTTCAGTCCAGCGTTGTTGGCGATGGTGCTGTCGGTTTGAATATTGATTTGCATATGCTATCTCCTGTCAATTCATAAAAAACCCAACACAGGCGGCACGTCACTAGCCAGTCATTCCACCCGGTTCCAACCTTGTCTACATGACCTTGTATGACTGTTATCTTACTCCTGTTTGACGCAATTCAAGGGCGCCGCACAATTAAGAGGGGCTTAACGCTTCAGCAAGATCAAGTTTCCCTGTCGCAAGCTTCATCCATTGATCAGGCCGGCCGCGATATTGATCGACAGCCCCAGCACCACCAGGTTGAAGAAAAAGCTCAGCACCGACTGCCCCAGCACGATCTTGCGCATCATGCGCGTCTGCACCGTCACGTCCGAGGTCTGCACGGCCACCGCCAGCGTGAACGCGAAATACAAAAAATCCCAGTAATCGGGGTTGGCTTCGTCGTCGGGAAATTTCAGGGGCCGCTGGGTGGGGCTGGCGCGGTAGTACAGGTGCGCGTAATGAAAGCAGAACAGCGTGCCGACCAGGAACCACGAGCCGACCAGCGTCAATATCGTCAGCGCATAGTGCAGGGCGCGCTGCTCGGCGTCCATGTCCTTGATCGAGGACAGCTGGGAGATAATGGCGAGCAAGCTCATCACGGACGCCACCGACAGCGCGCACAGCACCATCGCGGCCCGCTCGTCCTGGCGCGCCGCCATCTGCTTGACCTTGTGATGGTTGGCGCGCATCATCATCGCGCCCATCGTCAGCAGGTACAGCCAGACGGCGACATTCCACGCCGTCAGTACCCGCGTCATCAGCTCCCAGCTTGACGGCAGCAGCACGCCGGCCACCACGCCGATCACGATGGCCAGGCTCAGGTGCGGGCGGCTGCGCACGAAACTGTGAAACGGGAGCGGTATCTTCATGGTGCGTGCAGGCGTGATTATCGATACCGCATCTTAGCGCTTATGCCGCCGTGCCCGTCGCGGCCTTGGCAGCTTCTTCTTTCTCGTGATGCGGGAAGCGGTCCATGCGCGACAATACCGGGAACAGCACCGCCCAGATGCCGGTCACGGCCAGGGTAGCGGCGCCGCCGAACAGCACCGCGCGCACCAGGCCGAACCAGCCGGCGGTCAGGCCCGATTCGAATTCGCCCAGTTCGTTCGAGGCGCCGATAAACACGGAGTTGACGGCGCTGACGCGGCCGCGGATTTCATCGGGCGTTTCGTACTGCACCAGCAGGTGGCGGATATAGACGCTGACCATGTCGCCGGCGCCCATCAGGAACAGCGCCGCCAATGCCACCAGGAAGGTGCCGGTCGAACCAAGCACGATGGTGCCCAGGCCGAACACGGCGACGCCGCCGAACATCCAGGCGCCAACGCGGCGCGTGATCGGATAAAACGCCAGCAATACCGAACACAGTGCCGCGCCCATGCCGGGCGCCGTGCGCAAGAGACCCAGGCCGGTCGGACCGATATGCAGCACGTCGTGGGCCAGCGCCGGCAGCAGGGCGGTGGCGCCACCGAACAGCACGGCGAACAGGTCGAGCGAGATAGCGCCCAGCATGATCGGGCGCGACCACACGAAATGCAGGCCCTCCAGCAAAGTCGACCAGCTGACCGGCTCGCGCTTGACGACCTGCGGCGCCGGCGTGGTGGCGCGCATCAGGATTACCGACAGCACCAGCAGCGCCGACGAGATCAGGTACACCACCTTGGGGCCGAAGATATACAGCAGCCCGCCCAGCGTCGGACCGAGAATGATGGCGATATGCGAGCTCGACGAACTGAGCGCGAGCGCCTGGCTGAAACTTTCCTTCGGCACCATGTTGACCAGCACGGCCTGGGTGGCGGGCATCATGAAGGCGCGCGCGCTGCCGAACAGGACCAGCACGGCAAACACGGGCCAGACGATGGACAGGCCGGTCATGGTGAACGCCAGCAGCGCCAGCGCGCAGGCCAGCTGCGCCGTCAGGCACCAGGCGATAATGTTGCGGCGGTTGTAGCGGTCGGCGATATGGCCGGCCGGCAGGATCAGCAGCAGGAAGGGAGCGAATTGCGCCAGGCCGATCAGGCCCAGGTCGAACAGGCTGCCCGTCATCTGGTACACCTGCCAGCCGATGGCCACGCTTTGCATCTGCACGGCCAGGGTGCCCAGTACGCGGGCGGACAGGTAGAAAGTGAAATTGCGGTGGCGCAGGACACTGAAGCCGTTGCCGGATGAGGCGAGAGACATGAAAACTTTCCAGACACTGCGGGGTGGTGGGCAGGCGTCAGCGCGGAGCGCGCCTGCAGCGCCGCCCCGCTGCCTGGAAGGTGTTACTTGGCCAGGTCGGCCTCGGTGGTGAAGGCGTCGGCGTAGAATTCCTCGGCAGGCAGATTGCACAGCTTGACGAAGTCGCTGTTGGCCGATTCCACCATGATCGGTGCGCCGCAGGCGTACACCTGGCAGGCGGCCATGTCGGGCAGGTCGGCCATGACGGCGTGGTGCACGAAACCGGTACGGCCCTGCCACTGGTCTTCTTCCAGCGCATTCGATACCACCGGCACATAGGTGAACTGCGGCAGGTCGGCGGCCCACTGGCGGCACAGCGCATCCATGTACAGGTCGTGCGGACGGCGCGCGCCCCAGTACAGGGTGATCGGGCGCGTCGATTTTTCGTTGATCATGTGCTCGACGATGGCTTTCAGCGGCGCAAAGCCGGTGCCCGACGCCAGCAGGATCACCGGCTTGTCGGAGTCTTCGCGCAGGAAGAAGGTACCCATCGGGCCTTCGAAACGCAGGATGTCGCGTTCCTTCATGGTGGTAAACACCTGGTCGGTAAACAGGCCGCCAGGCATATGGCGGATATGCAGGCTGACCGGGCCGCCGTCGACGGGGGCGCTGGCCATGCTGTAGCTGCGGCGTTTGTTGTCGCGCAACATGATTTCGATATACTGTCCGGCACGGTACTGCAGGCGCTCGCTGGCCGGCAGCTGCAGGGTCAATACCAGCACATCGGGTGCGACTTTTTCGATGGTGGTCACGCGCGACGGCATTTTCTTGATCGGGTAGTCGCCGCTGCCGGCCACTTCGCGTGCCTGCACCACCAGGTCGCCCTGGGGAATGGCGCAGCACAACAGGGAATAGCCTTGCGCCGCTTCGTCCTCCGTCAGCGAGCGCGACTGGTAAGCTTTGTGCTTGACGCTGCCCGATACGACCTTGCCTTTGCAGGAGCTGCAGGCGCCGCTCTTGCAGCTATATGGCAAGCCCACGCCGGCGCGGATGGCGGCCGACAGGACGGTTTCGTCCGCTTCGCAGCTGAATTGGTGGCCGCTGGGCTGAACAGTAATTTGAAAAGTCATACAATCCTTGAGATGAAAAACAGTTTAATTCAACCATTGCACAAGGCGCCAGGACTGCCGCGCCTGCTGATACTGGGCTGCGGCGATGTCGGCATGCGCCTGCTGCCATTGCTGCGTTCGCGTTTTCGCGTCTTTGCCGTCACCAGCCGGCCCGAGCGCTGCGCCGAGCTGCGCGCCGCGGGCGCCATACCGGTCGTGGCCGACCTCGATGACCGCGCCAGCTTGCGCCGGCTGGCCGGCCTGGCGCCGTGGGTCGTGCACCTGGCGCCGCCGCAGGCGTCCGGCCTGCTGGACCGGCGTACGCGTAATCTGACCGCCATTTTACCTGAGCGCGCGCGCCTGGTGTATGTGAGCACCAGCGGCGTGTATGGCGATTGTGGCGGAGAAAAGATCGATGAAACCCGCACGCCGGCGCCATCGAACGCGCGCGCGCGGCGCCGCCTGGACGCCGAAACCGTGCTGCGCGCCTGGGGTGCGCGCCGCACCGCCCGCCTGGCGATCCTGCGCGTGCCCGGCATCTATGCGGCCGACCGCCTGCCGCTGAAACGCTTGCGCGAAGGCACGCCGGCGCTGGCCGAGCCGGACGACGTGCACACCAACCATATCCATGCCGATGACCTGGCCCGCATCGTCCTGCGCGCGCTGTGGCGCCTGAAAGGGGGCGGACGCCTGTATCACGCCAGCGATGACAGCGACATGAAAATGGCGGCGTATTTCGATGCCGTGGCCGATGCCTTCGGCCTGCCGCGTCCACCGCGCCTGCCGCGCGAGGAGCTCAGGCATGTGGTCACGCCGATGCTGCTGTCGTTCATGTCCGAATCGCGCCGCATGGATAACACCCGCCTCAAGCGCGAGCTGGGCGTGCGCCTGTGCTACCCGCGCGTGGCGGATGCCTTGCAAATGCTGACAGACGGCACGCCCGGCATCAGTTAAAATGGCCGGTTATTTCCACGCTTTCCACGGGCCGGGAACTTGCCCAGCCTGTCTGCCGCGCGCCTGATCAACCAAGGATTACACCATGACTACCCTGACCTACGAAGAATTCCTGGACGAAGTGACCACCGTCCTGACGGAACTGTATGACCTCGACGACGAGGCCGCCATCAAGCTGGTGGTCGCGGCGCAGGACGCCGAATTTTTCGTGCCGCACGATGCGCACGAAGCCATGCGCACGCTGGAGCAGGCCAGCAAAGACGCCGTCACGCTGTTCGAGCAAAAGAAGAACCGCCAGCAGACGCAGGAAAAGCAGCAGCAGCGGGTGCGCCAGAAGAAGGCTTGAACTTGTCCGTCATGCGATGACGGCATCGCTGCCGGCATCGCCATCCGGCTGCGGCGTCCATGCGCTGTAGCTTTCTTGCAACATGGCTGCCGCGCATGTTGCCCGTCTCCCTGCCAGCCCATTGAACTGCCCTGCCAGAAAAAGATGGCTTCCAGCAAACCTTGGTGTTTTGAGTTATCCTCTAGCACATTCCAAACGCGCAAATTCTCTTCAATTGTCACAATTTCGGCTTAAGTTAAGCAAAAATCAACAATTAAGTGTATTATATTGTCTGTCGGCTAAACGCCGTACAAGCAATGGCGCTTTTTAGTGTGTTTACCCTGAATTAGCGCAAAAGCGACGACCAGTCTTTTTTTTGCATTAATACAACAAGTACGGATTCTCAATTATGTCTCTCAAACAAATCACCTCACTGCCGACCTACAACCCGAACCGCGTGCTCGATGCCATCATCGACAAGCTGCAGCTGAAAAACGACGCCGCCCTGTCGCGCGCGCTGGAAGTGGCGCCACCGGTCATCAGCAAGATTCGTCACAATACCCTGCCGATCGGCGCCACCATCCTGATCCGCATGCATGAAATCAGCGACTTCAGCATCCGCGAACTGCGCGAACTGATGGCTGCCTGAGTGCGCCTACAGACGGCAAACTGAGAGCTGCCGTCTGCTTGCAAGCCGGCTTGCCGCGTGCGGCAGCCAGAACGTCACGTTGTGTTCTGCAATATCCTTATGCAATACCCTCGCACTGTCCTGACGCGCCAGCCTTGCGCCTACTCCTGGGGTAATCCCGGACGATCGGCATACAAGCGTTTCACGTCGCCCTGCGCCAGTGCCGCAGTGGAAGATGCCATCAGCGCCGCGCTGACCAGCGCCGGTGCGCTGGAAAACGCCGTGACCGCTCCCGCCGCCCCGACTGCCCGTCCCGAATACGCCGCCTGCACCGCCCGTCCCGAGTACGCTGCCGCCTGCACCGCGCGTCCCGAATACGCTGCCTGCACTGCGCGTCCCGAATAGGCAGCCTGCACTGCGCGTCCCGAATAGGCTGCCTGGGCTTGTACCGCCCGTCCCGAATACGCCGTCTCGGCACGGATATAGTCTTCGCCGAATGTCTGCTCATACAGCTGCTTCATGCGCTCGCCCACGCGCTCGTGCGCCGCGGCGTCGTCTTCGCCGCGCAGCCCGATATACGGGAAGTGGTGCAGGAAATAGCCGAACACCTGCTGGCAGTCGGCCGCATACTTGAGCGTGTCGAGGATATGGTAGTGCCAGAAGGTGTCGACATCCATCAGCGGCGCCGTTTCCTCTTCGGGAAACTGTTTCATCAGGATCAGGAAGCGGCGGTATTCGAACTCCACCGCATTGGCCTTCTCCAGGCTCCAGCCTTCGCCGGACTCCCGGTGCATCAGTTTGACCTTGATCGCGTCCAGATTCAGTTCGGCGATTGCCTTGAAATCAACGTTCGTATCCATGAATGTCCTTTGAAAGAGTGTCAATGAAAAACTGCGTGGGAAAGTGCGGAAAAAAGATGCTGGCTGGTGGATGATTTTGATGGGGTCGCTTGGTTTCCCATCAATATTGCAGCTAATTGGATCGTGCGCAAGCCCGGCAAACCGCCGCGCGCGGCGTGCTGACTTGCAGATCGATAGTCAGTCGGCCGCTTGCGGCCGGTGCACCTCTTCGCCGCCGGCGTCCAGCGGCACGCTGACCTGGATGCACATCCCGGCGCCGGGACTGCTGTCGATCAGGAAGGTGCCGCCCAGCAGCTTGATGCGTTCTTCGATGCCGACCAGGCCAAACGAGCCCTGTTTGTTGCGCCGCTCGACCCCGGCGCCCACGCCATTGTCGCGCACGGTCATCGATACGCTGTCGCGCGATTTTTCCAGGGTGATCTGCACCCGGCTGGCATTGGCATGCTGGGAAATATTGCTGAGCGACTCCTGCAGGATGCGGAACAGGGCGGTGGCGCACTGGTCGCTGATGCTGATGTCGCAGTGGCTTTCGCTGACCTCGCAGGCGATGCCCGTGCGCAGCCGGAACTGCGCCGCCTGCCATTCCACGGCCGCATTCACGCCCAGGTCCAGCACCGTCGGACGCAGGTCATTGATGATCTGGCGCACGCTCCTGATGGTGGTGTCGATCTGGCCCAGGGTCGCGCGGGCGCGCGCATGCAGGCGCGGGTGGCGCTGCTGCGTGCGCGAGGCGAGCATGTCGGCGTCGATGCGCAGCACCAGCAAATTCTGGCCCAGGTCGTCGTGGATTTCGCGCGCGATGCGCTTGCGTTCTTCTTCCTTGATCTGGTCGGCATGGGCGGCCAGGCGGCGCAGCTTCTGGTGCGACAGTTGCAGCCGCAATTGGCTGGCGCGCAATTCGTCCGTCATCACGGTGGCCATGCGGATCGCCCGCAGCCGTGACGAAGCGAGCGTATGGAACACCGTGTACAGCAGCATGCTGCCGGTAAATCCCACCAGCAGCGCCAGCCAGGGCAGATAGGTTTCAAACGGGGTGTACAGATCGCTCTTGCGCACGCTGAACAACGCTTGCCAGACACGGCCGTTGTAATCGATCAGCATGGTGCTGCTCAGGTATTTGCGTGAACCGGGCGGCTGCCACCAGGGAGCATCGCGGCCGGCCGCGGCACTGTCGTACACGGGCCGCGCAGCGCGCGCCAGCGGCAGCGGTTCGCTGGCGTGCTGCCCGATATCGAACAGGGTCAGGCGCACGTTACGCACCGGCATTTCGGCCAGTACGCCGCGCACCATCAGCCCCAGGTCGTAGCCGAGGCCGACCGATCCCAGGTAGGCGGCGCGCCGCTGTTCCACGCTGCTGATCGGCAGGTCATTGCGGTAGACGGGCAGGCGCATGGCCATGCCCGTCAGTTGCGGGCGGCCCGGCATCGGCACGGGCAGGCCGGAATTGCTGATGGCTCCCGTGTCGCGCGACCTGGCCAGTGCGTCGGCAATCGGCTGGCGCGAAGCAATATCGTAGCCATATTTTTCGGGTGCGCTGGCGATCGGTTCGATATACAGCAGCACCGAATACCGCTCGCGCGGGCCGGGCGGATCGATGGCAAACGCGGGATAACCATCGCGCCCAGGCGGATAGTCGCGCCGCATGGCCGTTTCGAAAGCCGGACGCTGCGCTTCGCCGAGCGCCACGCAGTAGTTGAGGTTCATTACGCCGGGGAAGTTGCGCTGCAAGTCCAGGTTGTCCACGTAGTCATGAAACTGCGCGCGGCTGACCTGGCTGCTGGCGCGAAACAGGCTGGCCGCTCCGCGCAGCAAATTGGCATACGATTTGACGCGCGTGGTGATATTTTGCTTGGTGGAATGTGCCAGGCTGTCGAACAGGACGCGCGCATCATTGTCGATCGAGCGCGATGCGGCCATGTAGAACAGCAGCCCGACGCACAGCGACAGCACGCAGCTGAGCAGCCAGAGCGGCTTTCTTTCGGAGGGGCGCGGGGTCTCGCCGGTGGCAGCAGCAGGCATGGCATCAGGAATGGAAGGGTTCGGGCGCCGCGCCGCGTTTATTGGCACCAAGAAATTGTAAATTATTCAATCGCAACATAATATACAAAGATCATGCTGTTTTAGTCAACCGGCAATATTTTATTGATAGAAAAATGGTTGTGAAAAAGAAAAAACCGCCGCAGCGGTTTTTTCAGGGAGGTCATGCAGTGCTTACTTCACCGGCTGCCAGCTGTCTTTCAGCGTGACGATGCGGTTGAACACCGGCTTGCCCGGCTGGCTGTCGACGCGGTCGGCCGCGAAGTAGCCGTGGCGCTCGAACTGGAAGCGCTGTTCCGGCTCGGCCAGTTCCGCGCCCGGCTCCAGCCAGGCCTGTACCACTTCCTTGGCCAGCGGGTTCAGCGCCAGCTTGAAGTCCTTGCCGCCCGCGTCCGGCTGCGGATCGGTAAACAGGCGGTCGTACAGGCGCACTTCGGCGGCGATCGCCGTCGGCGCGCTGACCCAGTGCATATTGCCCTTGACCTTGTAGGTCGAGCTGCCTTCGGTGCCCGACTTGCTGTCTTCAAAGTAATTGCAATGCACGGCGATGACCTTGCCGTTTTCATCCTTGTCGTAGCCGGTGCACTCGACCACATAGCCGTAGCGCAGGCGCACGCGGCTGCCCGGCTTGCCGTCGATCGGCGGATACAGGCGGAAGTAGCCCTTGTTCGGCACTTCCATGAAGTCGTCTTCCTCGATCCACAGCTCGCGCGTGATGGGGAAGGTGCGCAGGCCGCGCTCGGGGAAGTGCGGGTGCACGGGCGCCGTGCACTCCACGCCCTGGCCTTCAGGGAAATTGTCGATAATCAGTTTCAATGGACGCAGCACGGCCACGGTGCGCGGCGCCTTCGGATCGAGGTCCTCGCGCAGGCAGCCTTCGAGCACGCTGTAGTCGATCCAGCCGTCGGACTTGGTCACGCCCGTGCGTTCGCACATCAGCTGGATCGCTTCCGGCGTATAGCCGCGGCGGCGCATGCCCACCAGGGTCGGCATGCGCGGGTCGTCCCAGCCGTCGACGATTTTTTCTTCCACCAGCTGGCGCAGCTTGCGCTTGCTGGTGACGATGTAGGTCAGGTTCAGGCGCGAGAACTCGTACTGGTGCGGCACCGGGCGGGCAAAGAAGCCGCCGGCGGACAAGGTATCGAGCAGCCAGTCGTAGAACGGGCGGTGATCCTGGAATTCCAGCGTGCAGATCGAATGGGTGATGTTTTCCAGCGCGTCCGAGATCGGATGCGTGTAGTCGTACATCGGATAGATGCACCAGGCGTCGCCCGTGCGGTGGTGATGCGCATGGCGGATGCGGTAGATGGCCGGGTCGCGCAGGTTCATGTTCGGCGAACTCATCGCGTCTTCGCTGATCTTCGCGCGCAGGATATGTTCGCCATCCTTGAACTGGCCCGCCTTCATGGCGCGGAACAGCGCCAGCGACTCGTCGGCAGGGCGGTCGCGGAACGGCGAATTCTTGCCGGCCTGGCCGAAATTGCCGCGGTTGGCGGCCATGTCTTCGGCGCTCTGGCTGTCGACATAGGCATAGCCGGCCGTGATCAGGTATTCGGCCATCGCATACAGCTGGTCGAAATAATCGCTGGCGTAGTGCAGATGGCTCTGGCCGTCGGCCTGTTTCGGTTCCCAGTCAAAGCCCAGCCATTTCACGCTGTCCATGATGGTGTCGACGTATTCCTGCTCTTCCTTGGCCGGGTTGGTGTCGTCGAAGCGCAGGTTGCACTGGCCGGCGTAGTCGCGCGCCAGGCCGAAGTTGACGCAGATCGACTTGGCGTGGCCGACGTGCAGGTAGCCGTTCGGCTCCGGCGGGAAGCGCGTGATCACCTGCGGCAGGCCGGGACGCACGTGCGTGCCCGCGGACAGGTCGGCTTCGATGATGTTACGCAAAAAATTGGGCGCCAGCGCTGGCGCGGCGGTATTCGGTTTATCGTTGCTCATTGATCAATGCTGGAAGAGTGACAGTAAAGAGCATTTTACCGTACCGCCGCTTCTTTTTCCGGGGCAATTTTCAGCCGTAAAGTGGGGTGGCAGCGACGCGCAAGCCGTTCTATAGGATAATCGCACTTTAATTTGCAAAAAACGTGCCTCCGGAGCCTGCCATGGAAAATCTATACAACGTCCTCGGTGTCGCCCCCAATGCCAGCGATGACGAGATCAAGAAGGTGTACCGTTCGCTGGCGATGCGCTTTCACCCCGACCGCAACCAGGCCCCCGGCGCCGAAGCGCGCTTCAAGAGCGTGACCAAGGCGTACGAAATCCTGGCCGACCCGGTCAAGCGCGCCGAGTACGACCAGAGCGTCAACCACCGCATCATCATCGACCCGGAAGCGGAAGCGTATGCCTTGTGGAGCGGCGTGTTCCGCCTGCATGGCACGACGCTGCCCGCAGACTGAGGCCCCTGGCCTGCAACGGCCGGCGGCATAGCCCCGAAAAACAACAACGACGGCGCCTGCACCGCGGCGCCGCGCAGCATATTGGAAAGCACACAATGAGAAGAGTACACCCCGAATTCGCCTATCAGTCGCGTGAACTGGAAGGCCAGATCGAAGGCATCCTGGGCGATCCGCCGAACCGCAAGAACTACAAGAGCATGGTCGACGCGCTGGTCGGCGAATACGCCAGCGGCGGCGGCATCGAAGACGTGAACATGCTGGCCTTCGCGCTGGTCGACCATATCACCTTCAGCGACCCGAAGGGCCTCTTGGCCGAAAGCGAAGACTACGAATTCGGCGACAACGCGCGCGTATTTGCGATGGCCTCGTGCGCCGCGCCCGAAGCGGCCAAGATGTACGCCGCCATCGAAGACAGCTTCCCGGACCTGGCGCGCCAGGCCATCATCACGGCATTCCTGCACAAGAACCCGCGCCTGTGGGACGACGACGACCAGTCGCTCGACCAGCTGGCCGCCAACGACGACGGCGACGACGATCACGACGATGACCAGGCAACCGACGATTTCGCCCAGATGTTTGACCAGGATGGAGATGACCATGGCCGATAACAAAGAGAACGCAGAACAGAAAAGCAACCTGCCCGCATTGACGAAACAGGTGACCGAGCTGGTGCTGTCGGGTTCGCTCGGCCACGCCGAGCAGGCGTTTGCCGACGCGGCCGACCAGTACGGCGACCTGGCCGTGGTGGAAGTGCTGAGCGCGATCCCGCCGCAAGTGACGGCCCTGCACCTGGCCGGTTTCGACGGCGGCAAGATGTCGCTGGCGACGCTGCTGGTGCCGCCCAAGGCCTGGGCCGACAGCCTGGCCTTTATCGCCGCCACCTGGAGCGACGACCAGATCGAGGACGATCCGGAACGCATCGCCGAAGCGCTGTTCGCGCATATCCACGGCGTGGTGTTTTCCACCGACGACGCGGAGCGCCGCCGCGAACTGCTGCTCGAAGCGTCGGCCACCGACTGGGGCGCCACCGCGTTTGCCATCCTGTTCTCGATGGCACCGAAGGAAATCCTGGAAGTGGCGGGCGAGATCGTCATCAAGGGACCGTACGTGACGGGCGTGACTTCGTCCGACAACGACGTCGTGCCGCTGGCGATCGAACTGGCGCAGGCCAATGAAGATGGCTGGGACCGCGCGCTGTTCGAACTGTTCCCCGACTTCCGCCACAGCGCCGACCTGGCCGACGCGGAATACACGGACGATCCGGACGAAGAGCCGACCATCCTGCAGCGCAGCACCAAGGAGCTGCTGTACCGCCTGCGCAAGCAAGTGCCGAGCACGCGCAGCGCACCACGCGCCGGCGCGCGCCGCAGCGTGGGCACCGGTATCTTCTCGTGATGAATACAAGGATTGATTGATGCTGCCAGCAATAGTTGTAGAGAACCTGCCGCGCCTGGTGCGCGCCATCAAGCTGCTGCCGGGCGATGCGCGCGAGGACGCGGCGCTGAACCTGGCCGATGAACTGACGGGCATCACGGCGATGGTGGCCGAGAAGTTCACCAACGAACGCACGGCCGACGGCATCCAGAAGGCGCTGTACCTGACCGTGGGCTGCGTCTCGCTGGGCCTGGAAAACGCGCTGCACCTGGAAAACGACCAGGCCGCGCTCGATTTCCTGGTCGAACATGGCGCCGAACACGCGTTCCAGGTGGGCTTCCGGCTGATCAAGGAATTGTCGCAATTGCCCGAAGACGCGCTGGTCGGCGAGTACGACCAGGACCCGGTCTACATGGCGCGCCGCCTGCGCGAGCTGTTCGTCGATATCTGCCAGGCGGACCCGAACCAGAACTGGGCCGGCCATGAAAAGTACGCCGTGCAGCTGCAGCAGCGCAAGGAAGTGCAGGCCGTGGTGCGCCTGGCCGGCTGGCTGCGCCGCCACCATGACAACGGCCCGGTCAGCGACAGCGACCTCAATGCCGAAGGCGTGATCGCGCTGGCCATCATCTTCGCCATCGAAGGGGGCGGGCGCATCATCGCCCGCACCGGCCAGAAGGAGTTCGAGCGTTTCGTGCGCTCCGTGCGCAAGAACAAGCCCGACTTCGAAGAGGGCTGGGCGGCGCTGGTGGCCAAGGTGCCGGCGCAGCACCACCCGGTGCTGCTGGAGCGCATTGCCTCGTACCGCCGCAGCTGCACCGTGGTGCATAAAATCCTCACGCGCGCCAGCATGAAAAGCCTGTTCGAGGACCTGGAAAATTATGCGGGCTCGGAGCTCGATGCGGATTATTCGTAATTTTTTCAACCCAAAGGCAAATTCCGGGGTCGGACTCTCAGGGACTAGGCGTCCCCGTCCAACCCCGGCATTTTCGCCGTTCGGGGTTGATTTACGCCGGAAACCCCACCTTCTGCGGCCACAAATTATTAAACGCATGGATTTTCACTTCGCCATACAAGCCGGCTTTGGTAAACGGCTCATCGGCCAGCCAGCTTTCGGCCGCCGCGCGGTCGGCGAAATCGATGGCCAGCAGGCTGCCGATCATGGTCGCGCCGTCGTCGCTGGTCAGCGGCCCCGCAAACGCCATGCGCTCGGCCTGCAGGCCCAGGTAGGCCTTGTGTTCGGGCCGCACGCTGGCGCGGAGTTGGCCGCTGTCGGGTTTGTCGGTCAGGTGAAAGATAAAGATCATGCAATGGCTCCGGTCTGGTTCAACTATTCGGGCCTGCATTTTATATGACAGAGCATTGCAGGCGCCTGACGCCGCGCCGCCATGCGCTGGTACGCCTGTCGCGGCTGCTGGCAGCCGGCGCGGCCCTGCATCTGCCATCAGCCGACGCGCATGACGGTCCGCTCAGCGAGCACGCGGCCATTGTCCCTGCCAGCCGCGATACCCTCACCGTGGTCGGACCATGGGAACTCACCGGTCTCGAACCCTCGCGTGGCGGCTATATGTTTACCCGCATGGAAGTGGCGCAGACCCTGCTCGATGCGGATGACCAGGGCCGGCTGCTGCCGGCGATTGCCAGCGAGTGGGAAGTGTCGAAGGATGGCCTGGAATGGCGCTTCTTTATCGAACAGGGCAGGCTGTTCCACGATGGCTCGCCTTTGATCGCCGGCACCGTGCTGGCGTCGCTGACACGCGCGCTGGCCGTGCCCGGCGTGTTGCGCCTGGCGCGCATTCGCAGCATGGCGGTGTCGCGCGGCGCTATTCTAGTGACGCTGGCGCAGCCATATGCGCCGCTGCCGTATCTGTTCACCCATTCCGGCACGCAGGTGCTGGCGCCGTCGTCATACGGCACGGACGGACGCGTGCTGCGCATCGTCGGCAGCGGCCCGTATCGCATCACCAGCATCTCGTTGCCACAGCAGTTCGACGTGGCGTTTTTCGAGCAGTGGCGCGGCGAGCCGCCGCTGGTGCGCCGTGCGCGCTATATCAGCGTCTCGCGCGCCGAGACGCGCACGCTGATGGTGCAAAGCGGCCAGGCCGACCTGGCCTTCACGCTGGACCCGCCCAGCATCCGCCGCTTGCTGAAGCAGAAGAATGTGCAGCTGGTGGCGGCGCCGCTGCCGCGTACCACGTTTTTGAAACTGAACGCCGGCCATCCGCTTTTGTCCGATGTGCGCGTGCGGCAGGCGATCAGCCTGGCGCTCGACCGCGACGGCATTGCGCGCGCGCTGCTGCGCGATGCGGACCTGGGCGCCACGCAGCTGTTTCCACCAGCGCTGGCGCTGTGGTACCAGAAGACGATGGCGCCGCTGCGTTCGGACCCGGCGGCGGCCCGGGCGCTGCTGCGCCAGGCGGGCTTTATTCCCGGCGCGGACGGCATCGCGCGGCGCGGCGGAAAACGGTTCGAGATTATTCTCACCACCTTTGTCGACCGCCCGGAGCTGCCCCTGATCGCCACCGCGGTGCAGGAAGAGCTGCGCCAGATCGGTATCGCGGTAAAAGTCGTGGTCGGCAACTCCAGCGATATTCCGGCCGGCCACCGCAGCGGTGCGCTCGAAATCGGCCTGGTGGCGCGCAATTTCGGCAGCCTGCCCGATCCGGTCGCCACGCTGGCCGACGATTACGGTCCCGATGGCGGCGACTGGGGCGCCATGGGCTGGCACAGCGCAGCATTGACAGACGCGCTGGCGCGCCTGGCCAGCGGTGGCGTCGTGGCGGACAGCCCTGAGGCGGCCCGCCTGCGCGCCGGTATCGCCGGCCAATTGCAGCAAGGGCTGCCCGTCATCCCCGTCGTCTGGTACCGCCAGACCATGGCCGTGTCGCGCCGCGTAACGGGTGCCAGCATTGACCCGTTCGAACGCAGCTACCGCATCTCGGCACTGGCCTGGAAAGCATCCGCATGAAGACACTATTCAAGGCGCTGGTGCAGACGCTGCTGGTGGCGCTGCTGGTCGGCACGCTGTGCTTCTTCATGACGCGCCTGCTGCCCGGCGACACCGCCTACCGCATCGCGGCCGGGCGCTATGGCTACGACATGGTCGACGCGGCTGCCGCGCAGGCCGTGCGCATCGAGCTGGGACTGGACCGCGCGCCGCTGGCTGCGCTGGCCGACTGGTGGAGCAGGCTGCTGCGTTTTGATCTGGGCGTCTCGCTGGTCACCGCCCAACCCGTGATCGATGAAATTCGCCTGCAGCTGGGCCAGACCTTGCGCCTGTCGCTGATGGCGGTGCTGCTGTCGCTGCCGCTGGGGCCCTTGCCCGGCGTGCTGGCCGGCCTGCGTCCCGGCGGCTGGTTCGACCGCGTCAACCTGGCGCTGTCCGTCTTGCTGCGCGCCTTGCCGCCATTCGTGCTGGCGCTGCTGCTGGTGCTGGCGTTTGCCGTGCAGATGCAGGCGCTGCCGGCCGCCGGCCATGCGGACCGGGGCAGCCTGATGCTGCCCGCATTGACGCTGGCGCTGGGCTTGGCGGCGGTGTCGTCCCGCGTGGCGCGCGATGCAATGATGGGCGTGCGCACATCGAGCTACTACGCATTTGCCCTCGGCAAGGGCCTGTCCGCCAGCCAGGCATTGCTGCGCCATGGCGCGCGCAATGTGGCCACGCCGGTGGTCGCTTATACGGCGGTGCAGCTGGTGTACCTGGTCGAAGGCGTGGTGCTGGTGGAAACCATCTTTGCCTGGCCCGGCATCGGCCACGCGCTGGTGCACGCCATCTTTGCGCGCGACGTGCCGATGATACAGGGCACGGCGCTGGTGCTGGGATTGATGTTCGTGTTGTTTAACTGCGTGGTCGACCTGGCGTGCGCCGCGCTCGATCCGCGTGCGAGGCGCGCATGAAGCGGTTCGGTGTGATCCTGTTGCTGGCGACCGGCGCGTTTGGGCTTCTGGGACCCTGGCTGGTCGGCATCGATCCGGCGCGCCAGACGCTGTCGCGCTTTCTCGAAGCGCCCAGCCTGGCCCACCCGCTGGGCCTCGACCACCTGGGCCGCAGCATGCTGGCGCGCCTGGCTTACGGTGCGCAGCTGTCGCTGTCGATGGCGGTGGTCAGCGTATTGAGCGCGGCCGTGCCGGGCACGGTACTGGGGCTGCTGGCAGCCTGGCGCGGCGGCTGGCTCGATCGCGGTTTGAGCGCGCTGGCCGACGCCGTGCTGGCCTTGCCGGGCTTGCTGCTGGTGCTGCTGCTGGCCGCGTTTGCGCCGGGCCAGTTCTGGCCTCTGTACGTGGGTATTTCGCTGGCGCTGTGGGTCGAATACTTCCGCGTCACACGCAGCGCTGCCGCGCTTCTACTGGCCGGCCCGCAGGTGGAAGCTTCGCGCCTTCTCGGTTTTGGCCCGCTGTACATTTTGCGCCGCCATCTGGCGCCGGCCCTGCTGCCGCGCCTGGCGACGCTGATGCGCTTCGGCTTCGGCGGCGCCGTGCTGGCGATGGCGGCGCTGGGGTTTATCGGCGTCGGCCTGCAGCCGCCCACGCCCGAACTGGGCGTGATGATGATCGAACTGCTGCCGTACTACAGCGAAGCGCCGTGGCTGGTGGGCGCGCCGGTGGCGCTGCTGTTTTTCACCATGCTGGGGTTGATGCTGAGCGGCGGTCGCCATGAATAAGGTCTTTCTTGAGGTGGCGGGCTTGCGCGTGATCGAGTCCGCCAGCGGCAAGGCCATCGTCGACGGCGTCAGCCTGCGCGTGGCGGCCGGCGGCGCACTGACCTTGCTGGGCGAAAGCGGCTCGGGCAAGTCGCTGCTGGCGCAGGCCATTATGGGCACGCTGGCCAATGGCTTGCATGCCAAAGGCGCGATCACGATTGCTGGTGCGCTGTTTGACGCGGCCGACCAGCGATCGCGGCAGCGCCTGTGGGGCCGCGAAGTGGCGCTGCTGCCGCAGGAGCCGTGGCTGGCGCTGGACCCCACCATGCGCGTGCAGCGGCAGGTGGCGGAAACGCATCAACTGGTGGCGGGCCTGGCTGCCGATCGATCGCGCGCGGCGGCGCTGCGCGACCTGCGGCAGCTGGGCATGGAGCATGCGGCGCGCCTGTATCCGCACCAGATCTCGGGCGGCATGGCGCAGCGCGTGGCCTTTCTCGCCACCCATGCGGCCGGCGCCAGATTGCTGATTGTCGACGAGCCGACCAAGGGCCTCGACAGCGGCAAGCGTGCCGAACTCCTGGCCATGCTGCGCGCGGCGCAGGACGATGGCATGGCGGTGCTGTGCATTACGCACGATGTGTGGCTGGCGCGCGCGCTCGGCGGCGAGATGGCAGTGATGCTGGACGGCCGCGTCATCGAGCAGGGCGGGGCGGCGCAACTGCTGGCGCAGCCGTCCCATGCGTATACGCGCGCGCTGCTGGCGGCCGATCCGGCAAGCTGGCCGGTGCGCGCTGCCGTGCGTGCGCCAGGCGAGGTGCTTGCACATGTCCGCGAGGCGGCAAAATCGTTTGGCAAGCGTTGCCTGTTCTCCGGCATCAGCGTTGACATCCGCCGTGGCGAGGTGGTGGCGATTACGGGCGAGAGCGGCGCCGGCAAGACCACGTTCGGCAACCTGCTGCTGGGACTCGTGCGGCCCGATGCGGGCACGGTCACGCGCGCCACAGGCCTGGCGCGCACGGCGTTCCAGAAGCTGTGCCAGGACCCGGCCGCGGCGTTTGCGCCCACCGTGACCCTGCGCACGGCGCTGGCCGATGTGCTGGCGCTGCATGGACTGACATGGGACGCGGCCACGCCACTGCTGGCCCGTTTGCGGCTTGGCGACCATCTGCTCGGCCGCCTGCCGTCGCAGGTATCGGGCGGCGAACTGCAGCGCTTTGCGCTGGCGCGCGTGCTGCTGTTGAAACCGGCCCTGATCTTTGCCGATGAACCGACTTCGCGCCTCGATCCCGTCACCCAGCAGGAGACGTTGAACCTGCTGCTGGAAGTGGCCGGCGACAGCGGCTGCGCGGTGCTGCTGGTGACGCACGACGCCGAGATTGCGCGGGCGGTGGCGCAGAGACGAATTGCGTTGTGCGTTAGCTGACGCGGCACTTTTAACCCTGACGGCGAAAGGGCGGGGTCGGACCCTGAGGGGCCGATCCCGGTCCCTGCTCTTGGGTTGATGCTGCAAACTCAGGCCACGCCACGTTCCGCCGCCAGTAACGCCGCCTCCAAACAAGCAAACCAAACCGGGTGGCCTATCCTGCCGGGCATGCTGGAACTGATGGAGCTGCGCCTCGGTGGTGGATCACGCGCTCAGGCGCCGCCTTCCAGCGCGGCTTCCTCCGCCAGCTTGACAAAGGCCGCCACCATTGGCGACGTCTCTTCTTCGCGCTGCGCCAGCAGCAGGCTGGTGGTGGCCTGCGGATCGGCGATCGGGCGGTAGCACACGCCGTCCATGCGGATGCGGTCAAAAGAAGATGGCAATACCGAGATGCCGCAGCCGGCCGCCACCAGGCCGATAATGGTCGACGCTTCGCCCGCCTCCTGCACCACGTCCGGCACGAAGCCGGCCGCCTTGCACAGCCTGAAAATTTGCGGGTAGATGCCGGTACCCGCATCCTTCGGATACATCACGAACCCTTCGCCAGCCATGTCGGCAATCGCAATGGCCGGCTTGGCCGCCAGCCGGTGCGCTACCGGCAGTACCAGGAACAGCGGGTCCTGGCGCAGTTGCGTCAGGCGGATATCGCCGGGGCAGGCCGTTTCGGGCGGACGCACGAAACCGAGGTCCATGCTGCGCGCGCTGATCGCTTCGAGCTGATGCAGGGTGGCCATCTCGTGCAGGGTCAATGTCACGTGCGGGAACTGCTGGCGGTAGCGGTTGATGACGGTGGCGAAATACGGTGTAAATGGCGTGGAAAACGTAAAACCGATGCGCAGTTCGCCCGCTTCGCCGCGCTGGGCCCGGCGCGCCGTCACGCCCGCCTGTTCCGACAGCGCCAGGATGCGGCGCGCGTCCTCCAGAAACAATCGGCCCGCTTCCGTCAGCCGCACCGAGCGCTTGTTGCGCTCGAACAGCTGCGCGCCCAGCTCCGCTTCCAGCGCCTGGATCTGCTGGCTCAGCGGCGGCTGGCCGATATGCAGCCGCTCGGCCGCGCGCGTGAAGTGCAGTTCTTCGGCGACGGCGACAAAGTAACGCAGGTGGCGCAGTTCCATAGTCCGTCCAGTAATCGTTTTAAAGTATGAGATAGGCCTTAAATATATATTGGACGATATGAGTTGGCAATCCTATGATGAAATCTCGCCTCCTTCCGAACACCGTCATGTCCGACTCACCGCTAGCTTTTGCCGCCTCGTCCACTACCGTTTCTCCTGCCGCGCCCATAACACCGGCCACCCCGGGGCCGCGCACCGCGATAGCCAAGGGCACGCCCGCCTTCAAGCGCAGCAACCGCGCGCTGTTCTTCGGCGGCTTTTCCACCTTCAGCCTGCTGTACTGCGTGCAGCCCCTGATGCCGGTGCTGTCGCACGAATTCCACCTGACGCCGGCGCAAAGCAGCTGGTCGCTGTCGATTTCGAGCGGCCTGCTGGCCGTCTCGCTGGTGCTGCTGAGCGCCGTGTCCGACCGTTACGGCCGCAAACCGCTGATGGTGGCGTCGATGTTCTCGGCCGCCATCCTGACTATCCTCTCCGCGTTTGCGCAGGACTACGCGCAGCTGCTGGCGATCCGCGCCATGCTGGGCATCGCGCTGGGCGGGATGCCGGCGGTGGCGATGGCTTATCTGGGCGAAGAAATCGAAGGGCCGTCGCTGGGACTGTCGATGGGCCTGTATATTGCCGGCAGCGCGTTTGGCGGCATGTCGGGGCGCCTGATCGCGTCGATGCTGAGCGACTTTCTGTCGTGGCGCTGGGCGCTCGGCGTGCTCGGCGTGGCGGGCGTGCTGGCGGCGGCGGAATTCTGGCGCAGCCTGCCGGCCTCGAAGAACTTCGTGCCTTCTACCCGCGGCTGGAATGCGCTGCCGCATGCCGTCAAGCAGCATTTTTCAGACAAGGGCCTGCCGTGGCTGTTCTGCCTGGCGTTCGTGCTGATGGGCTGTTTTGTCAGCCTGTATAACTATATCGGCTACCGCCTGCTGGCCGCGCCGTTCGGCCTGCGCCAGAGCACGGTCGGGCTGCTGGCCTTTCTGTACCTGATCGGCATCTTCAGCTCGGTCTGGGCCGGCCGCCTGGTCGACCGGCTGGGCCGGCGCGGCGTGCTGTGGATCATGCTGTCGGTCATGCTGACGGGGATAGCGTTGACGCTGTTCGACTACCTGCCGTCGATCGTGCTCGGCATGGCGCTGGCCACCTTCGGTTTCTTTGCCTCGCACTCGATCGCCAGCAGCTGGGTCAGCCGCCGCGCCCGCGCGCCGCAGGCGCTGGCCTCGGCCTTTTACCTGCTGTTCTACTACCTGGGATCGAGCCTGATCGGTTCCGCCTCGGGCATGATGTGGGGCTTCGACGGCTGGACCGGCGTGGTCGCCATGCTGGGCGTGTGCCTGGGCGGCGGCGTGCTGATCGCCCTCAGGCTGCGCCATCTGCAGCCGCTGGGCGCGCGCGAAGCGGCCGGCTGATCTCTGCCGGGGGAACCTGGCGCCGCTTCGGTGATCCAACTGCATATATCACGCGAGGAGGATCATCATGTTGCAAGCAAACGAAGTGGCACGGCGCTTTGGCGCCATCGAGCAGGCCATCGGCCAGGCGGCGCAACTGTGCGGCAGCGCGCAGGAAATGCCGATGGACCTGAAAGACTGCATCAACCAGCTGGACCAGCAAAAAGCGTCCGTGCGCCAGGCGATCGATGCGCATGACGACGCGCGCATCCGCCAGGCCGTCGACAATATGGAGTCGCTGGGCGACCGCGCCAAGAAGGCATGCGGCACGGCCGCCAGGCTGACGCCTGAAATGAAGCAGGCGGTACTGAAGGTCCACGATGAGTTGTCGGACCTCAAGCACGAACTGCACTAGCGCACTTTACATCTGGCGGAACAGATGGGCGTAAAGCGGGCTGACGCGCAGTTGCGCCGGATGTCCGCGCAAGGTCAATGACAGCTTGCCGGCCTCGTCGCGCACGGCGCTGGCAATTGCGTTGGCGCTGACAATGGTGCCGCGGTGGATTTGCCAGAACTGCTGCGGGTCCAGTTGCGGCAACAGCTCCTTCAGGCTGGTACGGATCAGCGCTTCGCCATCGCGGCAGACCACGTTGATGTATTTGTCCAGCGCTTCGAAATACACCACGTCGGCCAGCGCAATCATGCGCACGCTGTTGCCGACGGCTGCCCGTACCATTTGCAGGCGCGGCGCCGGCGGCGTCAGTGCCTGCAGCTGGGCCAGCAGGCGGGCCAGGTTGTCGTCGGAAGGAGCAGCTGCCGGCACCGGCGCGGGCGTGGCGAATGCTGGCGCTGGCGC
This sequence comes from Janthinobacterium sp., assembly GCF_031995485.1. Taxonomy (NCBI): domain Bacteria; kingdom Pseudomonadati; phylum Pseudomonadota; class Betaproteobacteria; order Burkholderiales; family Oxalobacteraceae; genus Janthinobacterium; species Janthinobacterium sp. Next base: position 64,287 of record NZ_DAMAGB010000004.1, on the reverse strand, counting down.
GGCAACTTGCAGCCGCTGTTTCAGGCGCTCCACCGTCTTGCCCAGGCGCGCGTCGTTGACGGGTTTCAATACGTAATCGGCAGCCGCCTGTTCGAACGCGGCCAGCGCATAGTCGTCGTAGGCGGTCACGAACACGACCTGCGGGAAGGGCCGGCCATCCTGTCCTTGCTGCCCGTCGTCCCATTGTTCGGCCAGCTCCTCGGCCGCTTCCAGCCCCGTCTTGCCCGGCATCTTGATGTCGAGGAACAGGATATCGGGGCGCAGGGCCAGGCCCTGCTGCAGCGCCTCCACGCCGTTGGCGCAGGTGGCGACGATCTGCAATTCGGGCCACAGCCGGCGCAGGGCGTGGGCAAGGGCGGCAGAAAGGATCGGTTCGTCTTCGGCGATCAGGGCGCGTACGGTCGCGGTGGCGTTGCTCATATCGGTCATGGCGTCGTGGTGATCATGGATGGTTGAAAGGGAAGGGTCAGGCGGGCGGTCGCGCCGCCAGTGGTATTGGCATCGAGCGACAGGCCGGCTGCATCGCCATGCATGACCTGCAGCCGTTCGCGGATATTCGCCACGCCCAGGTGGGTGCCCTTGTGGCTTCCCTTGGCCTGGCCAGGGTGATCGAGACCCAGGCCGTCGTCGGCCACCGTCAAGGTCAGCGTGCCGCCGTCGACGCTGGCGCGCACGCTGATATGGCCGCCTTCAATCTTCGGCTCCAGGCCGTGCTGGATGGCGTTTTCCACCAGCGGCTGCAGCAGCATCGGCGGCAGTTTGATATCGCGCAGCTGGTCGGGCAGGTCCAGCGTGTAGGCGAGGCGCGCACCCATGCGCACGGCCATCAGGCCCAGGTAGGCTTCCATCAGCGCAAACTCCTGTCCCAGCGTGGTGGTGCCGGCGCGCGAGGAACTGAGGGTGGCGCGCAGGTACTGGATCAGCTGATCGAGCAGCAGCTGGGCGCGGTCCGGATCAAAACTGATCAGCCCCTGCAGGTTGGCCAGGGTATTGAACAGCATGTGCGGTTCGATCTGCGCCTGCAGCAGTTGCAGTTGTGCCTGCATGGCCTGGCGCGCCACGGATTCGGCGCGGGCTTTTTCCTGCGCCGCCGCCGTCTGCAGGCGCGACATCTTTTCGCGGCTGGAGAAAAACAGCACGGCGGCGCCGGTCACGACCAGCGTGAAGGCCAGGTTGGCCGCGATGTCGGCAGGATCAAGCGTGGTCAGGGCCCGTACCTTGACGTCGGTCAGCCACACGAACAGATGCATGCCCAGCCATTGCGCCGCCGGGACTGACACCAAAATGATGGCGATGAACGGCAGCGCCCTGGGCCGCTCGTCGGGGCCCCACAAGGTCAGGCGCGCGCCGTCGATCAGCACAAAGGCGATGCCGCCGATGCACATCGAGGCGATCAGGTTCTGGCCCAGGTGGCTGCCCGGATTGAGGATATACGTGATCACCAGCGCGCAGATCACATTGAGCGCCAGCGCATAGCGGATATCGGGCAGCATGCGGTAGTAGCGCGAGCGGCGGCGCCTGACTGACGGCACGGTCTGGACTGAGGGGATGGTCGGGCTGGACATATGCGCTTTGAATGTGTGATCGATAAGTCATTGTGTCGCCTTCGCGCGGCCGGCGCAACGCCCGTGCGACGAAACGGGGCTGGCACGGCGCCAATCGCAGCAGTGTGCCCTTTGGTGTGCTCTTTACACGGCCGCGCTGGCACGCGATGATGCAAGTCCATCATCATCAAGCAAGGATCACCATGTGGCCATATCCACGCACCCTGGCGCACCGCGGCGGCGGCACGCTGGCCCCTGAAAACACGATTGCCGCCCTGCGCTGCGGCCTGGCCCACGGCTACCGCGCCGTCGAGTTCGACGTGATGCTGGCGCAAGACGGCGTGCCTGTCGTGGTGCACGACGTGGAGCTGGGCCGTACGGTCGCCGGCAGCGGCAGCATTCCCGACTACACGGCCGAACAGCTGGCGGCCATGGACGCGGGAACGTGGTTCGGCCCGGAATTTGCGGGCGAGGGCGTGCCGGCTTTTGATGCGGTGGTCGCGTATTGCAAGGCGCAGGGCATCTGGATGAATATCGAAATCAAGCCGGCGCCGGGCCATGAGGTGCGGACAGGCGAAGTGGTGGCGCGGCTGACGCGCCAGCATTTTGCCAGTGGCGGCCAGCTGCCCTTGCTGTCGTCATTCAGCATCGCCGCACTCGAAGCCGCCCGCACGGCGGCGCCCGAACTGGCGCGCGGCTGGCTGGTCGAGGAGTTGCCGGAAAACTGGCTGGCGCAGGCGCGCGAGTTGGACGTAGTGGCGATCCATTGCGATCACACGCCGCTGACACGCGAGCAGGTGCAGCTTGTCAAAGAAGCGGGATTTGGTGTGTTCTGTTATACCGTCAATACGCCGGAGCGGGCCAGCGAGCTGCTGGGCTGGGGTGTCGACGGGTTTTGTACGGATCGGATCGATATTATCCCGGCTGGATAAATCGAACCCCAGAACGAAGACTGGGGTCAGACCCTGAGGGTCTGACCCCGGCACTTGCATCTGGGGTTGCAGGTAAAACAGCTTGAAACGTCACCCTTGCCCCCGCCTTCGATGGCGCCGCATTCTTGATGAGCGAGATGTGGCTGCGCGCCAGTCATGCGTAGGTCGGATTAGGCCCAAGGGGCCGTAATCCGACAACATTGTTGGCCTGGGCCGGTGGTGGTGTCGGGTTACGCGCTGCGCGCTAACCCGACCTGTTCGGCCGATCTGATGTGATGTGCTTAAAACGTCACTCGCACTCCCGCCGTCAGATTGCGCCCCGTCAAAGGCGCCGCATTCTTGATGAATGAGGTGTGGCTGTACGCGAGTTCATTGGTCAGGTTGTTCGCCTTCAGATAGAACTGGGTTGGCGTGCCGCCGATGCGGGTGTCGTAGCTGGCGGACAGGTTCAGCATATTGTAGCCAGGCGTGGTGGTTTCAAACGCGGCCACCTTGTCCTGCTTGCCCACGCGGTAGAACTCGGCCACGCCATTCCAGTTCTGCCAGCTGGCGTCGAATTTCACGCCCAGGCGCTGGGCCGGGATGCGGGGCAGGTTGCCGCCGCCGTCGGCCAGTTTGGCCCGTACATAATCGCCGAACACGCTGGCGCCAAAGATCGGATTGAGTTGCTGGCGCACCTGGCCTTCGATGCCGGTAAATGTCGCGTCGCGCTGCGCGTATTCGATCAGCTGGAAGCCTTCGTGGCTGTCCAAGGTCGAGCCGAAGATGTAGTTGTCGATCCGGTTGCGGTAGGCGCTCAGCGAGAACGTGGTGGCGCCCGCGTATTTGCGCAGGGTGACATCGATATTGTTCGAGGTTTCCTTGCCCAGGTTCTCATTGCCCAGTTCATAGGTGGCGGTGGCCATGTGCACGCCGTTGGCGTACAGCTCTTCGGCGCCCGGCAGGCGGTGCGTGCGCGAGATGGTCGAGCCGAGCGAATACTGCGGCGCAAATTTCCATACGGCGCCCAGCGAGATGGATGTGCCGCTGGCGCTGTGATCCTGCAGCGTGGCGCTGTCGACGGCGATATCCTGCCATTCGTGGCGCAGGCCCGCTTCGAAGCGCCACTGCGCCAGGTTGTATTCCTCGACCAGGAAAGCGGCGTGCTTTTTGGTCACGGTTGGCGCCACGTAGGCTTCTTCGCCCAGGGCCGAGAAATCGCGCTTCGAGGTCTGCAGTCCCGCCACGCCGCGCCAGCCACCAAGCGGCACATGCTCCATTTCCAGCCGCGCATCGTGGCCCTTGTTCTTGAACGTGGTGGCGACCTCCGTGCCTTCGATCTCGTCGTGCTTGTAATCGGTGAACGCGGCGCGCAGGCGCAACCGGGTAAAGCCGGGCATCGGATCGCGCAGCTCGCCGCGCACATCCCAGCGCTCGCTTTTCAGTTTGACGTACGGCACGGCGCCGCCTTCTTCGTGCTCGTGGTCGTGCTCTTCGCCTTCTTCGCCTTCGTGTTCATGCTCGCCGCAATGCAGGTGCGTGCCGTGCGGGTGGCAGCTTTCGAATTCGTGGTTGTGGCCGGGCAGGCCGTATTCGGCGCGCTGGCTGGTAAATGCCAGGCCCAGGAAGCCGCGCGAGCCCACCCATGCGGCGCCGACGCTGCCGGTGTCCGTCTCGTTGTAGCTGCCGGCCACTTTCGCGCCGCCCTCCCAGCCGCTGCCGACCTTGTACTCTTTCGCATCGCGCTTGACGCCTTCCGCGTGGAAGGCGAAGTTGCCGGCGCCACCGGTCACTTCAAACGCGCCGGCTTTTTCGCGCGCAGCCGAGTTGGCGCGCACTTCCGCGCTGCCTTCAAAACCCTTGGCCGGGACCTGCGTGTGGATCTTCCTGTCGATCACATTGACCACGCCGCCGACGGCGCCGCCGCCATACGCCAGCGCCGACGGGCCGCGCAGCACTTCGATCTGTTCGGCCAGCATCGGTTCGGACGCCACCGCATGGTCGGGGCTGATGGTCGACGCATCCTGGATTTCCGCGCCATCGGACAACACCTTGACGCGCGGTCCGTCCATGCCGCGAATAATCGGGCGGCTGGCGCCGGCGCCGAAATGGCTGGACGTGATGCCGGGCTGGCCGGCCAGGGTTTCGCCCAGCGTGCCTTCGCGGGCGCGCACCAGTTCGTCGCCGTCAAGCACGGTGACCGGCGTGCTCATGTCATCGCTGCCCAGCGACAGCGCGCTGGCCGAGACGGTAACGGCGGGCAGGGTGCTTGCCTGCTGGGCCAGCGCGGTGGCGGGCGTGGCAAAGGCCAGCATCAGGGCCAGGCTTAACGGGGCGGGGCGGGGCAGGGGGCGTGCTGCGTGTTGCGGTGCGGTCATGTGTGTATCCTTGTTTGTGACGATGTTTGCAGGGGCTGGGCAAGCGCTTATTTGATAATGATAACCCATTATCATTAGCTTGTGAACCGCCCGCCGCTGCTGCCTGACCGGTTCGATGGTGTATTCTGTCGGCTATGGAACGCACAACACGTCAAAAAACCGCCATTCAAGCCGCCATCGAGTCGGCCCGGCGCCCGCTGTCGGCGCAGGAAATCCTCGAACAGGCCAGCTTGCAGGTCACGCAGCTGGGCATTGCCACGGTGTACCGCAACCTCAAATCGCTGGTATTGGAAGAAAAAGTCCATGTAGTGACCTTGCCCGGCGAGAACCCGCGCTATGAGTCGAATGCGATCGCCAACCACCATCACCACCATTTCCAGTGCACCAGCTGCCAGCGCGTGTTCGACGTGCACGACTGCCCGGGCGACCTGAAGCGCATGGCGCCACAGGGCTTCGTGGTCGAGCGCCACGAGCTGACCTTGTATGGCCGCTGCGCCGACTGCAATGCGGCCGGCGAAGTAGCGGCTTCCGCCGGCACCGCACCGCACGGCTGCGCCGACCACGCCTGAGTCTCTCCTGTCATTGACAAGGGCCTGTGCGCAACATATCCGCGCACAGGCCCTGCCTGCCTTAATTGCAGGCAGCCATATCACGTATAATCTTCCCTTTAAAGCTGCCGCCACTTTTTGCCAAGAAAACATGAAATCATCTGAAATCCGCGACAAGTTCCTCAAGTTTTTCGAGTCCAAGGGCCATTCCATCGTCCGCTCGAGCTCCCTGGTGCCAGGCAACGATCCGACCCTGCTGCTGACGAACAGCGGCATGGTGCAATTCAAGGACGTGTTTACGGGCACCGACAGCCGTCCGTACACGCGCGCCACCTCGGTGCAGCGCTGCGTGCGCGCCGGCGGCAAGCACAACGACCTGGAAAACGTCGGCTACACGGCGCGCCACCATACGTTCTTTGAAATGCTGGGCAACTTCAGCTTCGGCGACTATTTCAAGCGCGACGCGATCCACTTCGCGTGGGAACTGCTGACCAAGGTGTACGGCCTGCCGGTCGACAAACTGACGGTCACCGTCTACATCGAAGATGACGAAGCCTACGATATCTGGGCGAAAGAGATCGGCGTGCCGGTCGAGCGCATCATCCGCATCGGCGACAACAAGGGCGCGCGCTACGCGTCGGACAATTTCTGGCAGATGGCCGACACCGGCCCCTGCGGCCCGTGCACCGAGATCTTCTACGATCACGGCGCCGACATTCCGGGCGGCCCACCGGGTTCGCCTGACGAAGACGGCGACCGCTTCATCGAAATCTGGAACCTGGTGTTCATGCAGTTCAACCGCGACGAAGCGGGCGTGATGCACAAGCTGCCGAAGCCGTGCGTCGACACCGGCATGGGCATGGAGCGCCTGGCCGCCGTGCTGCAGCACGTGCATTCGAACTACGAGATCGACCTGTTCCAGCATTTGATCCGCGCCGCCGCGCGCGAAACCGGCGCCACCGACCTGGAAAACAAGTCGCTGCGCGTGATCGCCGACCATATCCGCGCCGCCGCCTTCATGATCGTCGATGGCGTCATTCCGGGCAGTGAAGGCCGCGCCTATGTGCTGCGCCGCATTATCCGCCGCGCACTGCGCCACGGCCACAAGCTGGGCCAGACCAAGCCGTTCTTCTACAAGCTGGTCGAAGATCTGGCCATCGAGATGGGCGCTGCCTATCCGGAGCTGGAAGAAGCCAAGGTCAACGTCGCCAACATGCTCAAAGCCGAGGAAGAGCGTTTCGGCGAGACGCTGGAAACCGGCATGAAAGTGCTGGAAGCGCAGCTGGCCAAGGACAGCACCGGCATCGACGGCGCCACCGCATTTACCCTGTACGAAACCTACGGCTTCCCGCCGGACCTGACGGCCGATATCTGCCGCGAACGCAATATCGCCTTCGACCAGGCTGGCTACGACGCGGCCTTGAAGGAAAGCCAGGAGCTGTCGCGCAAGGGCGGCAAGTCGAGCAAGGACAGCAAGGTCGACTACACAGGCGAGAAGAACAGGTTCGTCGGCTACGATAACCTCAGCCACGCCACCAGCAAGGTTGTCGCGCTGTACGCAGCCGGCACCGCCGTGCAGGAACTGAAGGCGGGCGACGCCGGCATCGTGGTGCTCGACACCACGCCGTTCTACGCCGAATCGGGCGGCCAGGTGGGCGACCAGGGCGTGATTTCCACCGGCGCAGCTTCGTTCAAGGTCGACGACACGCTGAAGATCCAGGCCGATGTCTTCGGCCACCATGGCGTGCTGGCAGCGGGCTCGCTGAAAGTGGGCGACGCGGTCAGTGCCGACGTCGACCAAGGCAAGCGCGCGCGCACCATCCGCAACCACTCGGCGACTCACCTGATGCACAAGGCATTGCGCGAAGTGCTGGGCGGCCACGTGGCGCAAAAAGGCTCGCTGGTCGATCCGGATAAAACCCGTTTCGACTTCAGCCACAATGCGCCACTGACGGCTGAGCAGATCGTCGAAGTGGAAGCCAAGGTCAATAAAGAGATCCTGGAAAACCATCCGACCAAGGCGCAGCACATGTCGTTCGACGACGCCGTAAAACACGGCGCGATGGCGCTGTTCGGCGAAAAATACGGCGACGAAGTGCGCGTGCTCGATATCGGTACCTCGAAAGAACTGTGCGGCGGCGTGCACGTGCAGCGCACGGGCGACATTGGCCTGTTCAAGATCACGGGCGAGAGCGGCGTGGCGGCCGGTATCCGCCGCGTCGAAGCGGTGACGGGCGAAGGCGCGCTGGCGCTGGTGCAGGCCATGAACCGCCGCCTGCTCGACGCTGCGGCCGCGCTCAAGTCGAATCCGGAAGAGCTGACGGCCCGGATTGGCCAGGTACAGGATCATGTCAAGGCGCTGGAAAAAGAACTGGCGGCCCTGAAATCGAAACTGGCTTCGGGCCAGGGCGATGAACTGGTCACGCAGGCGGTCGACGTGAATGGCGTCAAGGTGCTGGCAGCGGTGCTGGAAGGCGCCGACGTGGCCCGCCTGCGCGAGACGATGGACAAGCTGAAGGACAAGCTGAAGACGGCGGCCATCGTGCTGGCCAGCGTCACGGACGGCAAGGTCAGCCTGATCGCCGGCGTGACGGCAGACGCCACCTCGAAGGTCAAGGCGGGCGAGCTGGTCAACTTCGTTGCACAGCAAGTGGGCGGCAAAGGCGGCGGACGCCCCGATATGGCGCAAGCGGGCGGCACCGATCCGAGCGGCCTGTCCAACGCGCTGGCCGGCGTGCCGGCCTGGGTGGGCGAGAAGGTCAAGTAAGCTGCCAACGTGCAGGCATGCGGGGTTCGCGCCCCGCGTGCACTCGAAAACGGTCCGCCAACCTGGTTTGCGGGCCGTTTTGCTTTAGAGCATCTCGTTGTGACACCACAACAGCCGGTGAACTATTTTGGTGCAGCGCGTCATCGGCCCTGAATTAGAGTAGTATGTCGAAAATCAGTACAACAAAACAATGGTGGGATATTGATGAGCGACACACTACTTGATACCGAGATTATGGAATTTCATAAAGAACTCGACGCGCGGGGCCTGAACTGCCCGTTGCCGATTCTGAAAGCAAAAAAGGCATTGTCAGAGCTGCAAAGCGGCGAAGTGCTGCGCATCATGGCAACCGATCCCGGTTCCGTGCGTGACTTCCAGGCGTTTGCCAAACAGACCGGCAATGCGCTGCTGTCGCACGTGCAGACGGGCACCGAGTTTGTCTTCCTGATGCAGCGCAAGTAACTCCCGCCACCGGATCGTCCCGACTGGCGATCTGCACGGCGCGCGCAGGTGGTATTTTGCTGCCGTGCAGCGTAGCGCCAGATTTCCCTCTACACAGCCATCTCAGCCAATTTAGATGGTTTGCTCTAACTAAAAATCGCACGATCGTGCTTAAATTCGGTTCAAGATTCAAATTTCTCTTATAATCGAAGTCACAATCAGCACTTGATCCGTCATTTTTATAATTTCCCAAAGGCATAGCTATGAAAGTCTTGGTACCCGTCAAACGCGTGGTCGACTACAACGTCAAAGTACGCGTCAAGAGTGACGGCAGTGGCGTCGATACCGCCAACGTCAAAATGTCGATGAACCCTTTCGACGAGATCGCTCTCGAAGAGGCCATGCGCCTGAAAGAAGCCGGCAAGGTCACCGAAGTGGTCGCCATCTCGTGCGGCGTGACCCAGTGCCAGGAAACCCTGCGCACCGCGATGGCCATCGGCGCCGACCGCGGCATCCTGGTGGAAACCACCACCGAACTCGAACCGCTGGCCGTAGCCAAGCTGGTCAAGGCGCTGGCCGAAAAAGAACAGCCACAACTGATCATCCTGGGCAAACAGGCGATCGACGACGACAGCAACCAGACCGGCCAGATGCTGGCGGCCCTGCTCGGTTGGCCGCAAGCCACCTTTGCCTCGAAAGTCGTGCTGGAAGACGGCAAAGTGACCGTCACGCGCGAAGTGGACGGCGGCCTGGAAACCCTGGCGCTGACCCTGCCGGCCATCGTCACCACCGACCTGCGCCTGAACGAGCCACGCTACGTGACCCTGCCGAACATCATGAAGGCGAAGAAAAAGCCGCTGGAAACCGTCAAGCCGGAAGACCTGGGCGTCGACATCGCACCGCGCCTGAAAACGCTGAAAGTGGCGGAACCTGCCAAGCGCTCGGCCGGCATCAAGGTACCGGACGTGGCCACCCTGGTTGCCAAGCTGCGCACCGAAGCCAAAGTCATCTAAGCGGCTTTGCCGTCTACCCAGAACAATTACAGGACATATCATGGTCGCATTAGTTATTGCTGAACACGACAACGCTACCTTGAAAGGTAGCACCCACCACACCGTCACCGCAGCCATCCAGTGCGGCGGCGGCGACGTGCACGTGCTGATCGCCGGCTCGAACGCTTCGGCGGCCGCGGCCGCCGCCGCGCAAATCGCCGGCGTGGCCAAGGTCATCGTGGCCGACGCGCCATACTTTGCCGACGGCCTGGCCGAAAACGTGGCCGAGCAGGTGCTGGCGATTGCCGGCGACTACAGCCACATCCTGGCGCCAGCCACCGCCTACGGCAAAAACATCCTGCCACGCGTGGCCGCCAAGCTGGACGTGGCGCAGATCTCGGAAATCACCAAGGTCGACTCGCCTGACACCTTCGAGCGCCCGATCTACGCCGGCAACGCGATTGCCACCGTGCAGTCGAGCGACAAGGTCAAGGTCATCACCGTGCGCACCACCGGTTTCGATTCGGCTGCCGCCAACGGCGGTTCGGCTGCGACCGACACCATCACGGCCGTGGCCGATATCGGCAAGTCCGCTTTCGTTGGCCGCGAACTGGCCAAGTCCGACCGTCCGGAACTGACCGCCGCGAAAATCATCGTCTCGGGCGGCCGTGGCATCGGTTCGGCCGAGAACTTCCAGATCCTCGAGCCGCTGGCCGACAAGCTGGGCGCCGCCATGGGTGCTTCGCGCGCCGCTGTCGATGCCGGCTTCGTGCCGAACGACTGGCAAGTGGGCCAGACCGGCAAGATCGTCGCGCCATCGCTGTATATCGCCGTCGGTATCTCGGGCGCGATCCAGCATCTGGCCGGCATGAAGGACTCGAAAACCATCGTCGCCATCAACAAGGATCCGGAAGCACCGATCTTTGCCGTGGCCGACTACGGCATCGTGGGCGATCTGTTCGAGATCGTGCCGCAACTGGTGAAAGAACTGGGTTAATTCAAACCCGATCCGGTTTTGTGAATTGCAAAGCCACGCCGGCCCGCCTCACACGGCGAGCCGCGTGGCTTTTTTCTTGGAGATAAGAAGATGAGCTATCAAGCCCCGCTGAAAGACATGTTGTTCGTCATGAACGAACTGGCCGGCCTGGCCGAGATCCACACCTTGCCCGGCTGCGAGGACGCCACGCCCGATACGGCCGAAGCCGTGCTGGAAGAGAACGCCAAATTCTGCGGCGGCGTGGTGGCCCCGCTGAACTGGCCCAGCGACAAGGAACCGAGCTTCTGGCACGACGGCCAGGTGACCACCTCGAAAGGCTTCAAGGAAGCGTTCAAGGCGTATGGCGAAGCGGGCTGGCAGGGCGTGCAGCACCCGACCGAATTCGGCGGCCAGGGCCTGCCCAAGCTGCTGGCCACGCCGTGCATCGAAATGCTCAACTCGGCCAGCATCTCGTTCGCGCTGGTGGCGCTGTTGTCCGACGGCGCCATCGAAGCGCTGCTGACGGCCGGCAGCGACGAACAGAAGGCGACCTACCTGGAGAAACTCGTCTCGGGCCAGTGGACCGGCACCATGAACCTGACCGAGCCGCAGGCCGGCTCCGACCTGGCCGCCGTGCGCACGCGCGCCGTGCCGCAGGGTGACGGCACCTATAAAGTGTTCGGCACCAAGATCTTCATCACCTACGGCGAGCACGACCTGTCGGACAATATCGTCCACCTGGTGCTGGCCCGCACGCCTGACGCGCCACCGGGCGTGAAAGGCATTTCGCTGTTCATCGTGCCGAAATTCCTCGTCAATGCCGACGGCAGCCTGGGCGAGCGCAACGACGCGCACTGCGTGTCGATCGAGCACAAGCTGGGCATCAAGGCCAGCCCGACCGCCGTGCTGCAGTTCGGCGACCATGGCGGCGCCATCGGCACGCTGGTGGGCGAGGAAAACCGCGGCCTCGAATACATGTTCATCATGATGAATGCGGCCCGCTTCGGCGTCGGCCTGCAGGGCATCGGCCTGGCCGAGCGCGCCTACCAGCAGGCGGTGGCGTTTGCCAAGGACCGCGTGCAGTCGCGCGACCTGGCAGGTTCCGCCGGCCCCGTTTCCATCATCCACCATCCGGACGTGCGCCGCATGCTGATGTCGATGCGCTCGCAAACCGAGGCGGCGCGCGCGCTGGCCTACGTGGGCGCGGCCATCAGCGACGTGGCCCATCACCATCCGGACGCGCAGGTGCGCGCCGACAGCCTGGCGACCTATGAGTACCTGGTGCCCATCATCAAGGGCTGGTCGACGGAAATGTCGCAGGACGTCACGCGCGACGGCGTGCAGGTGCATGGCGGCATGGGTTTTATCGAAGAGACGGGCGCCGCCCAGCATTACCGCGACGCCAAGATCCTGACCATCTACGAAGGCACGACGGCGATCCAGGCCAACGACCTGGTGGGCCGCAAGACGGTGCGCGACGGCGGCGCGGTGGCGAAATCGATTGTCGCCCAGGTGCGCGCGACGGAAGCCCAGCTGGGCGAACTGTCCGGCGCGGACTTCCAGGCCATGCAGCGGCACCTGGCCGAAGGCAGCGCGGCGCTGGAGGCGGTAGTGGAATATGTGGTGGCCAACATGAAGACGGATATCAAGGCCGTGTTCGCGGGCAGCGTGCCGTATCTGAAACTGGCCGGCATCGTGCTGGGCGGCTGGCAGATGGCGCGCGCGGCCGTGGCGGCGCAGCAGAAGCTGGGCGAGGGCAGCGGCGACGCGGCGTTCTACAACGCCAAGATCAGCACCGCGCGCTTCTTTGCCGACCATATCCTGTCGCAGGCGCCGGGTCTGCGTGCCACCATTATCGATGGCAGCGCCGGCGTGATGGCGCTGTCAGAAGAGCAGTTTTGAGGGGGTTGAATCTGAATAATGGCGGGCCGGAGACGCGGGCCTGAGAAAATGCCGATGGCGGCGTTGCAGCTTCCTTGCCGTACTAACGTACTGTCTGCGTCGCTGCGCCTTGCCCTCGGCATTTTTCAGGCCCGCCAGGCCCGAGCGCCCTGGTTCAGGACTCGGGCCTTTTTAAGTGCTTGGGCTGCTGTCGCTGTTGTTAACGACGTGTAATGCCATTGCCGGAATTGCGCACCAGATCGCCCGAATGCAGGCCCGGGTCCTGGTCAAACGCGAAGTCGGCCTTGGCGCCCGTTTCGTACTGCACCGTCACGGTCCACACCTTGGAATTGCGCACGCGGCCTTCGACCTGCTTGCCCGCATAGGCGCCACCCGCGGCGCCGGCCAGGGTCGCCAGGTCCTTGCCGTGGCCGCTGCCGACCTGGCGGCCCAGCAGGGCGCCGGCCACGCCGCCGCCGATCATGCCCAGCGCGCCGCCTTCACCGGCTTTCTCGGTGACATTGACAGCCAGCACCTTGCCGCAATCGGAACAGATCTGCTGCTGCTGCTTGGCCGGCTGGCTGGCGTAGGAATTGCCGGCTTTTTGCGCGGCCTTGGCGTTGATGATGGACTGGTCGTACTCGGTCTTGGCATCGCGCAGGCATTGCATGCGCGCTTTCGACGAGGTTTCCTCGGCACACAGTTTTTTGTCATCCGCATAGCGGGTACTGGCTTGTTTGGTGTCATAGGCGTATTGCGCCTTGGGCGACAGGTTTTGCGCAAAGGCGGACGTGCCGAGCAGGCCGGCCATTGCCAGGGCAGCAATAAGGGTAGGGCGACGAATCATGATCTTCTCCAATAAGCGACCAGCGAAGCTGGTGATGAATGCAGTATAGAGGAAAATCATAATTGCTTGCCAACACAGCCGTGCGCAGGTATCGCGCTCTTCTAACCGTAGGCGCCACCGGTATATAACAGGTCGAACAGGCGCGCCATGGTGGCTATCAATACGCCAGCGCCCAGCATCAGCGTGGCGACCAGCAAGACCGCCAGCGGCCAGCCCGTGTCCGACAGCCGGCCCGAGCCGGCGTTATAGCGCGCATCCCATTTTTCATCAGGCATCAAACCCAGCACCAGCGCCTCGAGGAAACCGATCAGCGCGGAGATGGTCAAAGGCAGTAGCTGGTAAAACCAGTCGGCGTCGGGCAACAGCTGGCGCAGCGCCAGGCTGGCGGGCAGCGCGGCCAGGTGCAGCCAGCCCCAGGCATCTTTGCCTCCATGCAGGTAGAAGCGGTGTGCGCCAAGCATGCCCAGCAGGAAGCCCAGCAGGCTGGTGAACGCCTTGTTCTTGTGCGGCTGGTGCGAGAGGGTGGCGGTGGTCATGGCGCTCCGGGGACGGGTCGGTCGGGATGGACAGTATCGGCCAAAGCCGGTCGCTTGTGGGGTAGAAGTTGACAAAAACCTGACACGCAGGTGCCGGCAAACGCACGTGCCTATTGCGTCTTTGGCGATGTCTGGTCATAATGTTTGATTAGCCCAAATTACACGCCCGTCATCATAACGCTTGCTGCCTGGCGGTAAAGCGCGCTATAATTTGCGGCTTTTTCCGCCTCAGCACACTTTTTGGAAATATTATGGTCGTTATTCGTTTAGCTCGTGGAGGCGCCAAGAAGCGCCCGTTCTTCAACATCGTCGCTACTGATTCGCGCAATCGCCGCGATGGTCGCTTCATTGAGCGTATCGGTTTTTACAACCCGATGGCGCAAGGTGGCGAAGTTCCACTGCGTATCACCGCAGACCGTCTGGCCTACTGGCAAGGCGTTGGCGCACAATTGTCGCCAACCGTTGCTCGCCTGGTTGCCAGCAACGGCAAAGCAGCAGCTTAATTTCAGATCACTGGTTTGACGGTCAAGACTGCATCCGGGGTGAAAGTCCCCGATGACCTGGTACAGGTAGGCTATGTCTCCGGTGCCTATGGCATTGCTGGCGGAATCAGGATTACTCCTTTCTCCGACGACGCGGATGCATTATTAAGCGTTAAAACCTGGTGGTTTGATAAACCGACCTTGCATGACGTTCAAGTCAGGCAGGCGAAGTTGCACGGCGGCGACGTCGTGGCTCAGCTGGTGGGTGTGGTCGGGCGGGATGCCGCAGAAGCGCTGAAAGGCGTGTCTGTGCAAATTCCGCGTAGCCATTTCCCGACGCTGACAGCCGATGAGTTTTACTGGTCCGATCTGATCGGGCTGACAGTTGAGAATTTGCAAGGCGAGTGCCTCGGTACGGTGCACGACATGATGAGCAATGGTCCGCAATCGATCCTGCGCATCACGCCGGTCGCCAACCCCGACGAGTCCGTTGAAAAGGCGCCTGAGCGCCTGATCCCGTTTGTTGGCCAGTTTGTCATCAATGTTGACAAGGCCGCCAACAAGATTACGGTGGACTGGGGCCTCGATTATTAAACCGCCTGCGCTTTTATTGTGCCGGCCAATGTTTTGGGATAGGTAAGCGATGCAATTCGATGTCGTGACCCTGTTCCCGGAAATGTTTGCCGCACTGACGCAGTCGGGTGTCACCCGGCGTGCCTTCGAGCAGCAAAAATGTGGCCTGTCGCTGTGGAATCCCCGTGATTTCACCACCGACAATCACCGTACCGTGGATGACCGTCCTTATGGTGGCGGCCCCGGCATGGTGATGATGGCCAGGCCGCTCGAAGCGACCATCAATGCCGCCAGGCAGCGCCAGCAGGACCTCGGTCTTGCCGCGCCGCGCGTGGTGTTCATGTCGCCGCAAGGCCGTGCCCTCACGCACGAGCGCGTCACGCAGCTGAAAGCCGAACCCGGTTTGGTGATCCTGTGTGGCCGCTATGAAGCCGTGGACCAGCGCCTGCTCGACCGTTGTGTCGATGAGGAAATCAGCGTCGGCGACTTCGTGTTGTCGGGCGGTGAATTGCCTGCCATGGCGCTGATGGACGCGGTGATCCGGCTGTTGCCTGGAGTCTTGAACACCGAGGCGTCGGCGGTCGAAGACAGCTTTGTCAATGGCCTGCTCGATTCGCCGCACTATACGCGGCCGGAAACGTATGAAGGCGTGAGCGTGCCGCCGATCCTGATGGGTGGCAACCATGCCGAGATCGTCAAGTGGCGCCGCCAGCGCATGCTGGAAGCGACCGCCAAAAAGCGTCCCGATCTGTTGATCAGCGCGCGTACCGCCGGCTTGCTCAGCAAGACCGACGAACAATTCCTGGCCAGCCTGTAAGTTTTCTTCGGAGAACAAGCAGGGTGGCCTTGCAGTGCCGGGCATGTTGCCCAATTAGTGCAGTACCCATCCTCTACCGGGCGGATAGTCAACTATCCACAGTGCGCCGGCATGATGGCTTTCGGAGTGTTAAAAATGGATCTGATTCAACAATTAGAGCAAGAAGAGATCGCCCGTCTGGGTAAATCGATTCCTGACTTCGCACCAGGCGATACCGTAATCGTCAGCGTCAACGTCGTCGAAGGTACGCGCAAGCGCGCCCAGGCGTACGAAGGCGTCGTTATCTCGCGTCGTAACCGCGGCCTGAACTCGAACTTCATCGTTCGTAAAATCTCGTCGGGCGAAGGCGTTGAGCGTACGTTCCAACTGTACTCGCCGCTGATCGCTTCGATCGAAGTGAAACGCCGTGGTGATGTTCGCCGCGCCAAGCTGTACTATCTGCGTGAGCGTTCGGGTAAATCGGCGCGTATCAAAGAAAAACTGCCAAACCGCCGCGTTGTGGCGAAAGCAAGCGCGTAATACTAGCGTCTGCGTTGGTAAGAGGGGTGCCTATGGGTACCCCTTTTTCGTTTCTGGAGTTGGAGGCTGTCTGCATGGCAACAATCGCGTTTGACCCGAAAAAACTGGCTGTCGATTCGATCGCCGGCGAAGCCGCGCTCGACGCCGCGCGCATGACGCCGGAAGCGCTGCGCCAGCGCCTGGCGGCGCCGCCCGAGTGGCAGCCCGAGATTACCCAGGATTTTCTGTCCGCGCGCGCCGAGCCGGTGGCCGCCGCCGTGCTGATCCCGCTGGTGCAACGCCCCGAAGGCCTGACCATTTTGCTGACCATGCGTACCGATCACCTGAGCAGCCATGCCGGGCAGGTCAGCTTTCCAGGCGGACGCAGCGAAGTGTATGACGAGTCCGCGATTGCCACGGCGCTGCGCGAAACGGAAGAAGAAGTGGGCCTGGCGCGCGCGCACGTGGAAGTGCTCGGCTGCCTGCCCGATTACCTGACCGGCACCGGCTACCAGGTCACGCCGGTGGTGGGCCTGGTCACGCCGCCGTTCGAACTGCGCGCCGATCCGTCGGAAGTGGCCGAGATCTTCGAAGTGCCGCTGGCCTTTCTGATGGATGGCGTCAATCACCAGCGCCTGTCGGTGGAATTGCCCGGCGGACGCCGCTCGTTCTACGCCATGCCGTATGAACGATTTTACATTTGGGGCGCCACCGCCGGCATGCTGCGCAACCTGTTTCATCTCTTGCGCGCCTGAGCCGGCTGCCATAAATGCCTTGCACAACTATCCAAATATCAGCTTCAATTGTAATAAGTTTGATTCCGGCACGGCACTGCGTTATCGTAGCGGGCATTGCGGTATTGCTGTAAAAGACAAAAAGGACCATCGATGACATTTCTCTCCATACTTTGCGCACTACTGATCGAGCAGCTCAAACCCTTGCGTGCGGATAATATGATCTACGCCGAGATCAAGAGCATGGCGATGCGCATGGAGACCTGGTTCAATGCTGGCCACGCCAGCCACGGCCGCATGGGATGGTTCTTGATGCTGGGCGCGCTGATGATCCCGACCGCCGGCATCTACTGGGTACTGATCCACTACAACCTGACCCTGGTGGCGTTCGCCTGGAATGTGCTGATCGTCTATCTGACCCTGGGCTTTCGCCACTACAGCCACTACTTCACGTCGATCCAGCTGGCCTTGAGCGCCGGCGACGAACCTACCGCGCGCGCCCTGCTGGCCGAGTGGACCAAGCTCGACACGGTCGGCATGGACGTCAATGAAATTTCCCGCATCGCCGTCGAAAAAGCCCTGATCACCACGCATCGCAATGTGTTCGGCGTCTTTTTCTGGTTCATGATGCCGGTCGGTCCCGCCTGCGCCGTGATGTACCGCGTGTCCGAATACCTGGCGCGCGCCTGGAATGAACCCGAGCACATGCGCAATGAAGCGTTCGGCCTGTTCGCCGCGCGCGCCTTTTACTGGATCGACTGGATCCCCGTGCGCCTGACAGCCGTGGCGTTTGCCGTGGTGGGCAACTTCGAGGATGCCATCTACGCCTGGCGCAATTTCGCGCACCGCTGGTACGACGAAGCGATCGGCATCATCCTGACGGCCGGCGGCGGCGCCATGGGCGTACGCTTGGGCACGCCCCTTGAGACGGCCGCGCGCGTGGTGGTCACGGCCGACATGGCGATCGATGACAGCGACAGCGAGAGCGATATCCTGCCCGGCGACGAGCCTGGCGTGCGCTCGCTGCAAAGCACGGTGGGCCTGGTCTGGCGCGCCTTGCTGCTGTGGATGCTGCTGTTGCTGCTGCTGTCGGGCGCGATCTTCCTGGGATGATGCGCGTCGTGTGGCAAGTGCAATTCGTTTAGAATAAGGGGCTGGCGCAGCGGATGCGCCGGCCCTTTTTGCATGCGGCCGGCACAGCGTCGCAGATCGGGCTAGAACCCAAGTCTTCTATAAGATATAATACTGACTGTCCGCAAGACGCAATCGAACGACCAGCCCGGCTTATCCGCCGGGGCCATTCACGCAATCCAGTCCCGACAAGCCACATGGCCGAGTTATCTCAAAACAACGGAGAACTCTCAGACGAGTTTTTCATCCTTGGTCTCACCAGCAATGGCAAGCAATTTCGCCCCAGTGATTGGGCCGAACGCCTGTGCGGAGTGATGTCCTGTTTCAATCCCGAGGGCGGCGGGCGCAATGCGCACCTGCAGTACTCTCCCTACGTGCGTCCGACCGTCGTCAATGGCGTCAAATCGGTGGTGGTCAATGCCAAGCTGCGCGACATCGAACCGATGGCGTTTCACTTCGTGCGCGAGTTCGCCAAGGACAACGACCTGCAGATCGTCGACGCCTGCTTCGTGCCGCCCAAGTAACAAGTCCCGCCCGCCGCAAGCGCACGCCGCCAGCCGGCGCGTCCGCGCTGCGCAAAAACGATCAAATCCCCCTTGCCTGAAAATGCTACAGTCGCTGCTCGTCCAACGGGAAGCGTCCATGAGCTATCTGGCCAAAGCACTGTGGTATATCGAATCGCATTACGCCGACGACATCACGCTCGATGATGTGGCCGCGGTCGGCGGCGCTTCGCCCTGCCACCTGACGCGCGCCTTTGGCCTGGCCACCGGACACTCGGTGATGCGCTATCTGCGGGCGCGCCGTCTCAGCGAGGCGGCCCGCCTGCTGGCGCAGGGCGCGCAGGACATCCTCGCCGTGGCCATCAGCGCCGGCTACGGTTCCCATGAAGCGTTTACGCGCGCGTTTCGCGACCAGTTCGGCCTGACGCCGGAAATGGTGCGGACGCAGCGCCATGTCGATAATCTGAACCTGGTGGAGGCCATCAAAATGGACAAATCGCTCAGTGTCGCACTCGAACCGCCCCGCTATGAAGACGCTCCGGCCATGCTGCTGGCCGGTCTTGGCGCGCGCTACCGCCCCGAAACGGTGGCCGGCATTCCCGCGCTGTGGCAGCGCTTCCTGCCGCATGTGGCCGCCGGCCAGGTGGTCTATGGCGCCTGTTATAACAACGATGATGCCGGCAACTTCGATTATCTGTGCGCGACTGCTGTCGACAATTTTTCCCGGGTGCCGGACGACTGGACGCGGCTGCGCCTCGGGCCACAGCGCTATGCCGTGTTTTTTCACCGCGGCCATATTTCCACCATCCGCGCCACCTGGCACACGATCTGGAACGCGTGGCTGCCGGGCTCAGGTTTGACAGTTGCCGACGCGCCCGATTTCGAACGCTATGATCACCATTTCGATCCCGTCAGCGGCAACGGCGGCGTCGAGATCTGGCTGCCCCTGAAAGCCTGAGCATGCTGCTGTCCCTGTCTTCACCACCGTTATTCGCAGGCACTTCCGCGCTGCGCCTGCGCCTGCTGCAACTGGCCGCCGCGCTGGTGGCGGGCCTGCCCCTGTACGGGGTGCTCGGACCGCAACCGCTGGCGTGGCTGGCCTGGTGTGCGCCGCTGCCCTTGCTGCTGCTGGCCCTGCGCTCGAACCGGCTTGACGCCGCCTGGATGACGCTGGTGGCCGCACTGCTGGGACTGTCGTCGAATATCGCGTACTTCAGCCTGTTGATGCCGGTGCCGGCAGTGGCGCTGGTGCTGGCCGTCAAGGCCATGCTGTGGCTGCTGGTGGTACTGGCCACGCGCGCGCTGGTGCTGCGTTACCGGACAGGCTGGACGGTGCTGGTGTATCCCGTGCTGTGGGTGGCGCTCGACACGCTGATGGCGGCACTGCTGCCTGATGGCAACTGGGGCAGCCTGGCCTATTCGCAGGCCGATAACCTGCCGATGCT
Source organism: Janthinobacterium sp. (assembly GCF_031995485.1). Taxonomy (NCBI): domain Bacteria; kingdom Pseudomonadati; phylum Pseudomonadota; class Betaproteobacteria; order Burkholderiales; family Oxalobacteraceae; genus Janthinobacterium; species Janthinobacterium sp. The sequence continues at coordinate 44,283 of NZ_DAMAGB010000004.1, read as the reverse complement.
GCAGGTGGCTGCGCTGGCCGGCGTGCCGGGCCTGCTGTTCCTGCTGTGCCTGGCGCCATCGGCGCTGGCGCTGTGGCTGACCGGTGGCCGGCGTTGCGCGCCAGCCGCCGTCGCCAGCCTGATGCTGCTGCTGCTGGCCTGGGCCGGCGGCGCCTGGCGCTTGCAGGCAATGCCGCCGGTGTCCGATACGCTGGCGGGCCTGGTGGCGATCGACGACTTTGTCGGCCCGGCCACGCCGCCGGCGCGCGCGCAAGCGGTGTGGGACCAGTATGCGCGCCAGGTCGAACAACTGGCGGGGCAGGGTGCCGCCTTGATCGTGCTGCCTGAAAAAATCGCCGTGCTGACGCCCGCTCAGGCTGCAGTCGTGCAGCAGCGCTTCCGCGCACTGGCGCAACGCACGGGTGCTGCCATCACGCTGGGCATCGGCATCGATGATGGCGGCGCAAGGCGCAACCTGGCCTGGCTGTTTGCACCCGATGGCGCCGCGCCAAACAGCTACCAGAAGCATCACCTGGCGCCGCCCGAACGCGAATTCCTGCCCGGCGCTCGCACGCAGGTGGCGCTGGTAGCGGGCCGCGCCATGGGTCTGGCCATCTGCAAGGACATGCATTTCGCCAGCTTCGGCAAGCTGTACGGCAAGGCGGGCGCGAACGCCGAGGTGATGCTGGTGCCGGCCTGGGATTTTCAGCTCGATGCCTGGATGGGCGCGCGCATGACGCAGGTGCGCGGCGTGGAAAACGGCTATGCGGTGGTGCGCGCGGCGCGCGAAGGCCTGCTGAGCGTCAGCGATGCGCATGGCCGCGTACTGGCCGAGACCGCCAGCAGCCCCATGCCGGGCCGGGTGCTGCTGGTGCAGTTGCCGGCGCGCGCCCGCGTGACGCCGTGGGCGCCATGGCTGGCGCCGCTGTTCGGCTGGGGCTGCGTGGCAGCCAGTGTCCTGCTGATGGCGCTGCGCTGGCGCCGTGGCCAGCGTTTAGCTGGTAGTTAATTCCGCCACAAAGTCATACATGTCGCCGCGAAAATACGAGCGGCAAAACTCCACCGCGCGGCCATCGCGCAAAAAACCCAGGCGCTCGACCGACAGGCCGGCGTCGCCTTCCTTTGCCTGCAACAGCACCGCCTGCTCGCCCGTCAGCAGCAGCGCGCTCAGGCGTTGCAGCGCCCGCACCGGGCGGTTGCCGGCCTGTTCCAGCGCGTCGTACATCGAAATGTCGACCGCCTCAGGTGATGGCAGGCAGCCGGCCACGATGGTCGCGTATTCCAGGCACATCGGCAGGTCGTCCGCATAGCGGATGCGGTGAAAGCGGTACACGGGCGCGCCCGGCGACAGCCGCAGACGCAATGCTTCTTCCGGCGTGACGGTGCCTTCCGAGCGCTTGAGCCAGACGCTGCGCGGCGTGCGCCCGCGCGCGCGCATGTCTTCCGAGAACGAGGTCAGCTTGGCGAAATTCTTTTCGATCCGGGTGTTGATAAAGTTGCCCGATCCGGGCCGCCGCACCAGCAGGCCCTCGGTGACCAGGCCATCGATGGCCTTGCGCACGGTGATGCGCGAGATCGACAGGTCGCTGGCCAGCTGGCGTTCGGCCGGCAATGCTTCGTCGGGACCGAGCAGGCGCTTGTCGATCGCCAGGCGCAGCGCACGCTGCAATTGCTGGTACAGGGGCAGGCTGCTGGTCTGCCCCAGTTCTTGCATGATGTGAGCCAGGGTGGTCATACGTGGACGGTCTCCGGTGCGGCGCGCTGAACACGCGCTCTGTGGTTTGCTTGCCGGGCAATGCCCTGGCAAGCGTTTTGGATAATACCAAAAAAGACCGCTGTAAAACCAATTCCCCTTTTTTCCTTCCACAGCCGCGTTTGCCTGCATCTGGTATGGCCTCGCTCCCATAGGGAAGCAACTGCCAGCCCCCTCAAGTGGTCTGTGTTATAGCAACAACGTTATAAAAAATTTGCGCTAACTGGTAGTGCTCTGGTATTGGATAGTAGTATATTGGCGTTAAATTGGTTTTGTAAGTGGTCAACAGAAGGGTCTACCAGAACAGGACCCATTAAAAAATGAACGGGTTCCATCCAGGAGCCTCAAATCAAGGGGGAGTACATGAAACGCAATTTGACACCTGCAGCCGTCGTCCTGAAATCCGGCTCGCGCAGCCGTACGCCGATCGCCGCAGCGGTGGCCCTGCTGGCGGCCGGCCTGGCATTCTCGGCCCAGGCCCAGGAAGCTGCCGCGGAAGACGTCACCACCGTCACGGTTACCGGGGTGCGCGCCTCGCTGGAAAAGTCGCTCAAGCAAAAACGCAATGCCGATTCCGTGGTCGAAGTGGTAACCGCCGAAGATATCGGCAAGATGCCTGACCGTAACGTGGCCGACGCGATCCAGCGCCTGCCGGGTGTCAATACGCAATCGTCGGCCGGCGGCGAAGGCGGCTTCGGCGAAAACGACCGCGTCAGCCTGCGCGGCACCAGCCCCAGCTTCCAGCAAACCCTGTTCAACGGCCACGCCATCAGCACCGGCGACTGGTTCGTGCTGAACCAGTTTGGCGGCAACGTCGGCCGCAGCAGCAGCTTTTCGCTGCTGCCGTCGGAGCTGGTCAGTTCCGTCGTGGTGCACAAGAGCGCCACCGCCGACCTGCCCGAAGGCGGCGTGTCGGGCGTGATCGACGTGATCACGCGCCGTCCGCTGGAATTCAAAAACCAGATCACGGCCGAAGGCTCGATCCAGGGCTTTTATAATGACCTGGCCGGCAAGACCGAACCGCAATTCTCGGGCCTGGTGAACTGGAAGAACGATACCAATACCCTGGGCGTGATGCTGCAGGGCTTCTCGCAAAAATCGTCGGTACGCCGCGATGGCCAGGAAATCCTCGGCTATACGCCGATCGCCGCCGGCAGTGCCGCCGCCCTGGCGCACCCTGAACTGGCCGGCGTGAAAGTGCCGACCTTTATCGGCGCCAGCCTGTTCGAGCAGAAGAAAACCCGTTCCGGCGGCGCTTTCGATATCGAATTCAAGCCCAGCCGCGACCTGACGCTGGACCTGAACGGCTTCTATTCGGAACTGAAAGCTCCGCACCAGAACACCAACTGGCTGGCCGCGCCGGCCAACTCGATCAACAGCGCCAACCAGGTCCCGACCAACTACACGGTAAAAAACGGCACGCTGACGGGTGCCACCTTCGGCACCAACTCGGGCGAAGTCGACAATATCTACCGTCCTGATGCGGGCGGCGAATCGTACTACCTCGATTTCAACTTCAAGTACCGCGCCAGCAAGGACCTGACCCTGACCGGCAAAGTGGGCAAGACCCACGGCGTCGGCTACGACCGCGACGACGTCTACTACCAGAACAATGTCGATGGCGGCATGGTGTACCAGTTGAACGGCATGAGCCCGGCCAGCGTCTCGTATCCGGGCGGCACCACCACCAAGCCCGGTTCGACGGCCTGGGCCGGCGGCGGCGAATCGCGTTCGGTCGACCAGGAAAAATACGCCCAGCTCGACGCGGAACTGCGCCTGTCTTCCGGCGTGTGGGACAGCATCAAGTTCGGTGGCCGCGTCACCGACCACAAGCGCGATGCCGAGCACCCGTTCGAGACCCGTCCCGGCGCGCTGGGCTTTACCAATCCCGGTCCCGTGTGGAACGGCACGATGTACCCGAGCGATTTCGCCAGCGACCTGGGCGGCAACCTGTCGTCGAACTACTTCAAGTACGACGGCGCGGCGCTGGGCGCCTGGGGCGCGGCCAACGGCAACCGCCTGTTCGACTATGTACGCCGCCACAACTGGACCGACGAATTCCGCCTGCAGGAAAAAACCTCGGCCGTCTACGCCATGGCCAACCTGACCGGCGACAACTGGAGCGGCAACTTCGGCCTGCGCGCCGTGCACACCAAGCAGTCGACGCTGGTCAACCAGGCCGGCGGTCCGATCACCGGTTCGGACTGGGGGCCGTACTCGCAGAACCTGTTCGAGCGCACTTATAACGACTACCTGCCGAGCGCCAACATCAAGTTCGACGTGCGCAACGACCTGGTGGTACGCGCAGCGATCGCCCGCACCATCGCCCGTCCCGACTACAGCGCGCTGGGCGGTTCGGTCTCGCTGAACGACGATGCATTGAGCGGCAGCGGCGGCAACGTCAACCTCGATCCGGTCAAGTCGGACAACGCCGAAGTGAGCGCCGAGTGGTACTTCGCGCCGAAGTCGGCGTTCTCGGTGGGCCTGTTCTATATGGACCTGAAATCGGTAGTCTCGAACGGCACCGTCAGCGCCACCTACTTCAACAGCAAGCGCAACGCGAATGCCGTCTACCTGATCACCTCGCCATTCAATACCAGCGGCAAGAACAAGGGCGCGGAGTTCAGCTACCAGCAGCCGCTGTTCGGCGACTTCGGCATCCTGGCCAACTACACCTATGCCGACGGCAAGCTCGACAACGGTGACGAACTGGTCAACGCATCGCGCAACACCTACAACCTGACGGCGTTCTACGAAGCCAATGCATTGAGCGCGCGCCTGGCCTACAACTATCGCTCGGCCTACAAGGCGGGCGTGGACCGTGGCGCCAGCCAGCACGTCGAAGGCAGCGGCGGTTTGGCCGGTTCGATCAATTACAAGATCAACGAGCATTTCACGATCACGTTTGATGCGCTTAACCTGACCAATACCACCATCAAGATGTATGCGGAGAACAAGGACCAGCCACGGGCTTTCTACAGCAATGGCCGGACTTTCTATCTGGGGGTGCGTGGCAAGCTGTAAGTTGTTTTCGTAGTTTTCAAGGCAGATATGGGCGCGCGGCACCGTGTTCATGCTGTCGGCTGTCTTTCAAGGCAGGTTCCTGTAATGGGGGCCTGTCTTTTTTTATGGTGCGATGGTTGCAAGCCGGGGTGCGTTCCCGTCAGGTCTGAAAGATTAAAGCGTAAAAACTTAAAACGGCGGGCCGGAAACGCGGGCCCGAGAAAATGCCGATGGCGGCGTTGCGGCTTCCTTGCCGTACATGCGTACTGTCTGCGTCGCCGCGCCTTGCCCTCGACATTTTTCAGGCCCGCTTGGCCCGGAGAGCCTGGGCTGGCGACTTTGGTCGTGACATATTTCGCTGGTTTGCTGGTTTGCTGATTTGCTGGTTTGTTGGTTTGCTGATGAAGCAGCGAAACTCCGTCGCTCATCGCTGAATGGCGGCTCCCGCCCTGTTGTGTTGAAAAAGTCGAGTGGCAACAATTTCGGCAGGTTGCAGATCCAAAACAGTCCGATATCGTTCAATAGCGACGGTTCTGGCCAGTCCAGGCTGGCAGGAGTTCTATCTAAACGTCAACGTACTCGCGTTTATCAACACAATAGCCCTAAATCTGAACTCCTAGATGTCAGGAGCTTTAAGCGCTACCCGGTATCTCAAAAATTGGTTAGATGATTTTTTCCGATGGCGCCTTCGGCTAAAACACGAAAACGAGCTCCGTACGCTGCATGGGTATGGAGGCACACAACTAGAGCTTTAATTCAAGCGCCAGTCGGCCGATTTTACGTGCGGCATTGGTCGAAACAAAATCTATCGGTCAAATCCCGGCGGCTGAGCAAAGGACCGCATTCGACCCTGAAGCAGCCATTCAGGTTGGGCCAATTGCCCGACATATTTCAGCGGGCAGTATTCGGAACATAGCGCAAATATCCTGCGATACTGGACACCGCCCCGACGCCCTGGTCCTTTGGATGGGATCGGCCTTCGCTCACGGGAACCTCTGCAAAATCAAACGGACTAATCCCTTCCAGGCAGGCAACATTAACGCCATATTGATCGGGGTTGGACCTCCGCTGGTGATGGGTGTATATCCCGCACTTTGAACAAAAATAGTGCTTCGCTTGCATCGTATTGAACTGATACAGCGTCAGCAATTCCTGTCCCGAAGTTATCGCCATGTCCTTGATATCAGCTGAAACCGCGATCGCACCGCGCATGCGGCAATAGGAACAGTTGCAGCGCCGCGCGGTGTTGAGTCCGTCGCTAAGCCGAACTTGAAATCGTACTGCTCCGCAATGACATGCGCCTTGCAAATTTTGACTGCGATTGTCCATTTTTTTTCTTTCAATGACGGCTGATGGCTGCCTTCAGCCCGACAGCTATCTGTATCTCAGCCATTCAGCCCGGATTTTAAAAGCAGGGGTGGATCAACCTTGAATCATAGCGCCGAACGTTCTTGAAGAGTTCGGGATATCCGGCTTTTCTGGTTTCCATGTCCATGCCAGCCATTCATCCTGCCCGTATGGCCAGCCTTTTATCCGTCAAAAAAAAGCAAAAAAAAGCGGCGCCGGTATTGACCGGGGCCGCTTTGTTGGCTGTGATACCTGAAACTTACTGGGCTGCTGCTGCCGGTGCTGCTGCCGCCGTGGCAGGGCGGTTCAGCCACAGGATCCAGTAGCGGGCCAGGTCGCTCACGCCTTCGCCGCCCTTGACGGTTTCCAGGACCTTGATGGCTTCGTCTTTCTTGCCAGCCATTGCCAGCGAGTAGCCCAGGCGCAGCTTGGCGTCTTCTGGGCGCTTCAGGCCGCCTTTGGCGATGCCTTTCTGGATCAGGTCGATGCCTTTGTCGAACTGGTCCATCGTGACAAAGGCGTAGCCGAGGTTGACCAGGCCGGTGCCGTCCTTGCTGCGGTTGGCCGATGCTTCGCCGCTGGCGATGTTTTTCACGTCGTCGGCGGCAGCCTTGTTGGCCTGGTCGCGCAGTTTCTTGTGCTTGGCGGCATTGCCGCCTTTGCCCAGCACGCCCTTGGCGTAGCCGTCGTCGAGCACTTTTTTCGCTTCGGTCGGGAAGGCGTCGGTCAGGGCGATTTCCGCCATGTCGCTGTAGTCGCGTTCCGGCATGACGCTGACGGCCTTGTATTGCAGGCGCAGCACATCCAGCGCGAAGCGGTCCGAATAGCCGGCCTTGCCTTGCACGCGGCCCAGCAGGTCGATCCAGTAATCATCGGATGGGTAGTAGCGCACCAGGTTTTCCATGGCGATCAGGTAGGTGGCCGGATCCTTGCTTTTCGAACCCGTGTTGGCCAGCAGTTGCAGTTCTTCCAGGGTAGGCGTCTGGTTGGCCTGCTGCTTGGCGGCGAGATCTGCCGACAATTCCTTTTTCGCGCGCTCGAAATCGTTGCCGAAGTAGTAGGCGCGGATGATGTATGGACGCACGGTAGCGATATCGCCGGTTTCCGTCTGGTAGCGGGTAAACCATTTGATCGCGTTCGGATAGTCCTTGGCGTTATAGTGGAAATTGGCCAGTGCCTGGATGAAGTCGCCCTGCGATTTCTTGTCCAGCTTGCCCGATTCGATCACCGCTTCCAGTGCCGGCATGGCCAGCGCAGGATTGTTGGTGGTCGAGCCCAGCGCCACGCGCAGGCGGTTGATGACGAAGGTTTCATACGGCGTCAGCGCCGGCGTGGCGGCAGCCTGGTCGATGCGGCTTTGCACGTCGGCGTAGTTTTTTGCATCCATCGAGGCCTTGACGGCCGTCGGGTCGAGCAGCTTGAAGATTTCAGGACGAACGGTATCGGCTGGAGCGGCCGCTGCGGCTGCAGGCTTGGCGTCCTGGGCGTGCGACACGGCAGGCAGGACATTGAGGCCGATGGCGGCCAGGAGCAGGCTGAGGCGGGCAAGACGGTATTGGGACATGGTCGATCCTTCAATCAATAACAAAAAGACGCTCCCGCAATCGCAGCCGCGGATCGCGCGGCGGCAACGCTTGGGGGCAGGGATTCTGAGCAAAACACGTATTCTGCCATTCCAGCCGCGCAAGTCCAAGGGCGGCAGTATGGTCAACAGCGGCTATTGTCACATAAACTGCCGGGGCAGGGCGCCTGGCGTGCGCGGCAGCGCCTTGCCCGCGGCGTCGAACAGCAGGCAGTGGCGCGCCGGCAGATGCAGGCGCAGGGCCTGTCCCGCCTGCGGCAGGACGTCGTGCGCCGGCTGCCTGACGGCCAGTACCGCCGGTCCACCCGGAACGCCGGCATGGACGATGGCCACGTCGCCCAGGTACTCGACATGGCTGACCCGGGTGTCAAGCACATTGGCGCCGGCAGCGGCTTCAGATTCGACATGTTCTGCGCGCACCCCCAGCACCAGGCTGTCGCCGGCCGCCACGCCATCGCCCTGCGCCGCCACCTCGATCATGGCGCCGCCGTCCAGCCGCACCGTGACGGTAGCGGCGCCGGCGGCGATGGCGGTACAGGCGAGGAGGTTCATCTTCGGCGCGCCGAGAAAGCCTGCCACGAACAGCGTGCCCGGATGGTTGTACAGCGCGTGCGGCGTGCCCACCTGTTCGATGCGTCCGCCATTGAACACCACGATGCGCTGGCCCAGGGTCATCGCCTCGACCTGGTCGTGCGTGACATAGATCATGGTGGTCTGCAGTTCCTGGTGCAGGCGCGACAGCTCCACGCGCATCTGCACGCGCAGGGACGCGTCGAGGTTGGACAGCGGTTCGTCGAACAGGAACAGCTGCGGTTTGCGCACGATGGCGCGGCCGATCGCCACGCGCTGGCGCTGGCCGCCGGACAGGTCTTTGGGTTTGCGCTGCAGCAGCGGCGTAATCTGCAAAACCTCGGCCGCGCGCGCGACCGCCTCGCGCACCTGCGCTTTCGGATGGCCGGCCAGCGACAGGGCAAACGCCATGTTTTCGTACACCGTCATGTGCGGATACAGCGCATAGCTCTGGAACACCATCGCCAGGCCCCGTTCGCTTGGTGCGATATCGTTGGCCAGCCTGCCGCCGATCTGCAGCTCGCCGCCGCTGATCTCTTCGAGTCCCGCGATCATGCGCAGCAGGGTCGACTTGCCGCAGCCCGATGGCCCCACGAAGACGATGAATTCGCCGTCATGGATCTCCAGGTCGATGCCGTGAATGACGGTGTGTTCGCCGTAGCGCTTGACGATATTGTTCAGGGTGACCGCTGCCATGCTACGCCTTTGCTCCATCATCTTTTGGTGCGATGCGCATAAAGCGCGACAGCACCAGCACGGGGATGGCCGACACCAGCACCCACAGGAAAAACGTCTTGTAGCCGAGCGCCGTCTGGATATCGCCGCTGACCATCTTGAACAGCACGAAGCCCAGCTGCATCACGCCGGTGGCGAACGCATAGTGGGCGGTCTGGTATTTGCCGACCGAGACCACCTGCATCATGAACAGGATCAGGCCGACAAAGCCGAAGCCATAGCCGAACATCTCGGCGCTGAGCGCGGCCGTGATCAGCGCCAGGTCGGTCGGCATGCTGTGGCTCAGGTAATAGAACACCAGGTTGGGCAAATTCATCGCCAGGATCAGCAGTGGCATTGCGCGCTTGAGGCCCAGCCACGATGTGAAATAGCCGCCGCCTATGCTGCCCAGCAAAAATGCCACCGTGCCGGCCGTGCCGTAGACGGCGCCCACTTCGGTGGTCGACAGGCCCAGGCCACCGAGCTCGCGCGCCTCGCGCAGGAACAGCGGGCCGATGGTCTGCACCTGCGCCTCGCCGGCGCGAAACAGGATGATAAAGGCGATCATGCCCCAGATGCCGGGCTTGTTCAGGAAGTCGATGAACACGTCCCACAGCGTGCCGCCGATGCCGGCCACGCTCTTGTCGGCCACGATGGCGTTGCGCACCTGCGGCAGCGACCAGCTGTGATACGCAGCCAGCGCCAGCATCATGGCGCCGATAATCAGGAAGATCACCGACCATGCGGGTTTGACGCCGATATTTTTTTCCAGGTAGCCGGCCAAAATCACCAGGCCGCCCAGCGAAATGAATTTGCCGGCATTGAAAAACGCGCCCTGCCAGCCGGCGTACGCGGCCTGCTGTTTCGGCGACAGGCTGGCGATATACAGGCCGTCGCAAACGATGTCGTGCGTCGACGAGGCCAGCGCCGCCACCGCCAGCACGGCCACGCAGGCGGCAAACCAGATGGGCGTGTGCAGCGCCAGCGCGATCAGGCCCAGGCTCAGGCCGCCGAGGAACTGGAACAGGATCACCATGGTCTTTTTGCTGGACGCCAGTTCCAGCAAGGGACTCCACAGCGGCTTGAAGACCCAGGCAAAACCGATCGCGCCGGTCCAGCGCGCGATCTGGTCGTTCGGCACGCCCAGGCTCTTGAACATCAGGCCGGCCACCAGCGCCACCGCATAGAACGGCAGGCCCTGGGCAAAATACAGCGTGGGCACCCAGCTGATCGGACTGCGTGCGGCTTTGTCGTTCATGGAGACTTCCTTATCGAGTGACGTTGTATGCAAGTTGTTCATTTGACGGCGCCGTCCATGCCGCGCATGAAGAAGCGCTGGGTAAACAGGAACGCCAGCAGGGTCGGCACGATGGTGATCAAGGTGCCGGCGGCGACCACGCGCGTGCTGCTGCCAAAGGTGCCGCGCAAGTACAGCACGCCCACCGACAGCGGGAATTCATCGGGCTTGCTCATCACGATCGAGGGCCAGATATATTCATTCCACGATTCGACGGCCGTCAGAATGCCGACCGTCGCCAGCCATGGCGTAATCAATGGCAGCATGATGCGGCTGAAGATCACCCACTCGGATGCGCCATCGACGCGCGCCGCATCGATCAGGTCCTGCGGCACTTCCTCGAAGGCCTGCTTGAGCAGCAGGATGGCCACGGCGGTGACCACATTGGGCAGGATCACGCCGGTGTAGGTGTCGACCAGGCTTAACTGCGTGATGGTGATGAAGTTGACCAGGAAGTTGACCTCGGACGGCAGCACCAGCGTGGCCAGGATCAGGCCGAACACCAGCTTGCGGCCGCGGAATTTCAGCCGCGCCAGCGGATAGGCGGCCATCGAGCATAGTGCCAGCTTCCAGAACACGGTCAATACGGCGATCAGCACGGAATTCTTGAAGAACGACCAGATCGGGATCGCCGCGAACACCTCGGCAAAGTTCTCCAGCGACGGCGACTTTGGCCAGAAGGTCGGCGGAAAGGCAAAGATATTGCCTTCGGTGGAAATCGCGGTCACCAGCGTCCACCAGAACGGAAACACGCAGACGACGGCGATCGCGCACAGCACGCCGTAGTGGCCGACCATCTGCAAACGTTTTTTCAAGGTCGCTCCCATCTCAGCGGTGCTTCGGTTTCAGGTAGCGCAGGCAGAGCAGCGCGATGGCGATGCACAGCAGCGACACGACAAGGCTGGCCGCCAGCGCGCGCGGCAGCTTCAGGTGTTTCAGGCCCTGGTCGTAGGCGTAGTACAGCGCGGTGAAGGTGGAATTCATCGGCCCGCCCTGGGTCAGCACATCGACTTCCTGGTAGGCCTTCAGCGCCGCCAGCACCGACAATATCGTGCACAGCATGATGGTGGGGCGCAGCATCGGCACGGTAATTTTCCAGAAGCGCTGCCAGCGGCTGGCGCCATCGAGCATCGCCGCTTCCTGCATGTCCGACGGGATAGCCTGCAGCGCCGCCAGGTACATCACCATGTACCAGCCCAGGCCGCGCCACAGCGTGACGAACATCACGGCAAACAGCGCCAGGCTGTCGTTGCTGAGCCAGCCCACCGGCGCGTGCACCAGTTTCAAGGTCATCATCACGTAATTGAGCGCGCCCTGTTCGTGGAACATGAAGCCCCACATGATGCCGACCACGGACACGGTGGTCACCACCGGCACATAGAAGGCGGCGCGAAACAGGCGGATGCCGGGCAGGCGGTTATTCACCAGCACGGCCAGCACGATGGCGCCCACCTGCACGAAGGGCACCATCAGCAAAAACACCAGCGAATTTTGCAGGCCGGTGACGAACATTTCGTTATTGAAGATATAGCGAAAGTTGTCCAGGCCGACAAAGCGCGTCTCGCGTATCAGGCTGTAGTCGGTAAACGCCAGCACGGAACCATAGCCGACCGGCCAGAACGAAAAGGCGGCCAGCAGCACCAGCGCGGGCGCCAGGAACAGCCAGGCTTGCAAGCTGCGGCGGCCGGACGGCGTCATCGCGGTGCTCCGTGGCGGGGCAGGGTAGCGAGCTTGCGGTTCCAGATGGCCACCGCCTGGTCCAGCGCCTGCCGCACGTCCTGCTTGCCGGTGACGCCCGCCTCGACGGCTTTCACCAGCGAGCGGCGCAATTCGTCATAGTCGTCGATGCCGGCCACATACAGCGTGCGCGAGTGATGCATCGACAGCGCGCCGGCGGCCACGGCTTTCTCGGCGGCGCCGGCGTGCGCTGGCGTGGACAGGAAAAACGGGTCGCTGGCCGCTTTCACGGTGGTGGGAAACACGCTGGCCTGGCGCGCGAACGCCAGCTGGTTGCCGTCATTGGTCAGAAAGCGCGCGAACCTGCCGACGGCCGGCAGCCGGCGCGCCGGCACGCCTTTCGGAATCGCGAAATGCACCAGCCAGCCGCCATCGGCAATGCCGGTCGGCCCCAGCGGCGCGGGCGCCACGTCGGTGATGGCGTAGATGTCTTTCGCATCGCTGCGGATGCGCTGCATGGCTGTTGGCGGCGCCAGCAGCATGCCCAGGCGCCCGCCCTTGTAGGCGTCGATCACGGCCGGGAAATTATCCTCGGCGAACAGGCTTTCCTTCAGCAGGCCGCCCACCTTGTACGTGTCGGCCAGTTTCTGTACCAGCGCCACATGCCGCGGCGAATTGAACACGGCGCGGTTGTCGGCCATCACGGCCAGCCCCTGCTGCATGAACAGGCCGTCGATTTTCGACAGTGCCGGCGCCAGCCCCGCCTTGCCGGTCTTCTGCGCGATCTGGCGCGCAAACGCCAGCTGTTCATCGAGGCTGGCCGGGCCGCGCGTGAGCCCTGCCTGCCTGAAAATGGCGGTATTGAAAGCGATCACCGCCACGTTGCTGTACATCGGAAAACCGTAGGTGCGGCCATTGAAGCGCAGGTCGGCCAGCGCCGCCGGCAGATAGCTTGCGCGCGCCTCGCCGAGCAGGCCATCGACGGGTGTGAGCAGGCCGTCGCGCGCGTATTCGTCGGCCCACGGCACGTTCAGGCTGACCAGCGCCGGCGGCGTGCCGGCCACGATGCGCGTGACCAGCTTGGTCTGGATCACGTCCCATGGAAAATCGATCCACTCGATTTTCACGCCCGGATTTTGCGCCTCATAGCGCGCCACCACGCCATTGAAATACGGCGTGAACTTGGGCTTCATGCTGAAGGTCCAGAATTCGATATTTTCCACGGCGTGGACGTGCGGCGTCAGCAGGGCCGCGCATGTCCATGCTGCCAACAGTCTCTTGATCATTATTATTATCCTGGCCACTGAACCCCGCAAAGGCCGGGGTCGGACCCTCAGGGTCCGACCCCGGTTTCTGCCCTTGGGTTGGATGTTGCCTAGTTTGTTTTTGTAACCTTGCTCAAATGCCGTGGCGCATCCGGGTCCATGCCGCGCGCGGCCGCCAGTTGGGCCGCCATCACGTAGAAGGACTGGATGGCGACGATCGGGTCGAGGTCCGGCGTGGCCGACACCGGCAGGGTCAGGTCGCGCTCGGCCACGTCGTTCGGCGCCGCCAGCAGCACTTTCGCGCCGCGTCCGCGCATTTCATGCGCCAGTTGCAGCAGGCCGGCCTGGGCCGGGCCGCGCGTGGCGAAGATCAGCAATGGATAGCCTTCCTCGATCAGCGCCATCGGGCCGTGCTTGATTTCGGCGCCGCTGAACGCTTCGGCCTGCAGGGCCGAGGTCTCCTTGAATTTCAGCGCCGCTTCCAGCGCCACGGGAAAACTGATGCCGCGTCCGACCACCATGATATTGCGCGCCGGCGCCAGGACTTCGACGGCCGGCGACCAGTCGATGCGGGTGGCGTCGCGCAGCGCTTCGGGCAGCGCTTCCAGGCCGGCCAGCAGCTCGGGATCGTTCTGCCACTGCGCCACCATGCGCGCGCCGGCCACCAGGCTGGTAATGAAGCTCTTGGTGGCGGCCACGCTGTGCTCCTTGCCGGCGCGCAGCGGCATCGCCCATTCGGCCGCGTGCGCCAGGGGCGAATCGATATCGTTGACCAGCGCCACGGTGGTGGCGCCGCCGTCGCGGAAGTAACGGATCGGCTCGACCACGTCCGGGCTCTGGCCCGATTGCGAGATCGAGATGGCCAGCGTGTCGCGCGTTTTCAGCGGCGATTTGTTGAGCGTCACCAGCGACATCGGCAGGGACGCCACCACGCGGCCAAGGCGCGCCATGATCAGGTAAGCGACATAGCCGCAGGCATGGTCCGAGCTGCCGCGCGCAATGGTGAGCGCGGTGGAGAACGCGGTGCTCCTCAATTTGCGGCCCAGTTCCGCGTAGCGCTCGCCGTCGCTGGCCAGTTGCAGGGCGACGCATTCGGCGGCGGAAACGGCTTCTTCAAGCATCTTTGAGGTCACAGAGTTCTCCTTCTATATAAACGGCTTTGAGTTTGAGATCGCGATCGAGTACCACCAGATCGGCGTAGGCGCCGGGGGCCAGCCGGCCGCGTTCTTCCAGGCCCAGGTAATCGGCGGCATTGGTCGACACGCGGCGCGACGCGTCGGCCAGATCCAGCCCCAGTCCCACCAGGTTGCGCAGCGCCTGGTCGAGGGTCAATGTGCTGCCGGCCAGCGTGCCGTCGGGCAGGCGCACGCCGCCCATGCATTTCTGCACGGCGTGGCGGCCCAGCATGTATTCGCCGTCCGGCATGCCGGTGGCGGCGGTCGAATCGGTAACGCAGTACAAATGCGGGATCGCGCGCAGCGCCGTCTTGATGGCGCCCGGGTGCACGTGCAGCAGGTCGGGAATCAGTTCCGCATAGTCGGCGTGGGCCAGCGCGGCGCCCACCATGCCTGGCTCGCGGTGGTGCAGGCCACTCATGGCGTTGAACAGGTGGGTAAAACCGGAGGCGCCGTGTTCCAGCGCGGCTACCCCATCTTCATAGGAGCCCAGCGTGTGGCCGATCTGCACGCGCACGCCGGCGTCGGCCAGCTGGCGCACCAGGTCCAGGTGGCCGGCGATTTCCGGCGCCACCGTGATCACGCGCAGTTTTGCCAGCGTCTGCAGCCGTTCGATCTCGGCCAGGGTGGCGGCGCGCGCGTAGTTCGGCTGCGCGCCCAGCTTGCCGGAATTGATGTACGGGCCTTCCAGGTGGGCGCCCAGCACGCGCGCGGTGTTCGGCCGGCGGTGCTGTGCCGCCACGCCGATGGCGCTCAAGGCCATGTCGATGTCTTCGGGCGGCGCCGTCATGGTGGTGGCCAGCAGGCTGGTGGTGCCGTGGCGCGCATGGATGGCGGCAATCTTGTAGACCGCGTCGCCGCCTTCCATGATGTCGTGACCAGCTCCGCCGTGCACGTGCAGGTCGATAAAGCCGGGCAGGATATAGTCGTCGCCGTTCTGCGACGGATGGGTCGAGCTGCCCTCGATGCCGTCCACGCGTTCGCCAAAGGCGATGGCGCCGTGGATCCAGCCGCCGGGGGTCAGGATATTGCCTTGGATAGTGCTGCTCATCTGCGAGACTCCGCTACGAATTCATAATAATCACTGCGGCAATACGAGTGGGTCAGTTCCACCGCCGCGCCGTTGTCGAGATAACTGACTCGGGTGATATGCAACATGGCTTCACCCTCCTTGATATGGGCCAGCCTGGCCTGTTCCGCGCTGGCGTTGACGGCGCGGATGTGCTGCAGCGCGCGCATCGGGATGGTGCCGCGCGACTCCAGGTAGCCGTACAGCGAATCGCTGACCTGCTGCGGGTCGGGCATGTACAGCACCGGGATGGTGGTCGTTTCGATCGCCATCACCACGTCGTCGGCGGTGCGCAGGCGCCGCAGCCGCGCCACCGGCATATGCGGCGACAGGCCCAGCGACAGCAGTTCCAGCGGCGCGGCCGCGCCGATATCGCGCTGCAGCCAGCGCGAGCCGGCCGTGAAGCCGCGCTGGCGCAGTTCCTCCGAAAAGCTGGTCAGGCGCGACAGCGGCTGCTCCAGCCGCGGCGTGATATACGTGCCCGAGCCGCGCTTCCTGGTCAGCATGCCGCGCTCGCACAACATGTCGATCGCCTTGCGCGCCGTGACGCGCGAAATGGCCAGCAGTTCGGACAATGCGCGCTCGGAAGGCAAGGCCTGGTTGGCGCGCCACTCGCCGCCTGCGATGCCGTCCGACAGCATGTTCGCCACTTGCAGGTACAGCGGCGTGACGCTGTCCGGATCGGCCTTGAAGGCGGACAGTTTGCTCAGCATGGCGCGCTGTCTTTTTGCTGATGCATGTGGCGCAGGATCAGGCGCAGGCCGCCGGCCGCCGAGTCGCCCTGCGCCGGCACCACGCGCTGCAGCAGGTCGGCCGGCAGATACGGCGACAGGGGCGCGGCCAGGCCGCCGCACAGTGCCACCGGCAGGCTGGCCTGCGGATCGAGCGCGCCGGCGATCAGCGCGACCTGCCGCCCGGCCTCGGTCAGAATGGCCAGCGCGGTGGGGTTGGACGGTCCATGCTCGAGCACCAGGCGCGCCAGTTGCGCATACGTGGTTTGCGTGGCGCCAGCCAGCCAGGCCTGCATGGCGTCGCGCTGGCCGCCACAGGCATCGACGATGGCGCTGGCAAAGGCGTTGCCGGACACGCGGCCGTCGACCACCTGCTGCGCGTGATTGACGGCGCGCATGCCGATCCAGGCGCCGCCGGCTTCGTCGCCCGAGGGAAAACCCCAGCCGCCCACTTCGTGCCGGCTGCCGTCCGCATGCAGCACTTCGCCCACGCTGCCGGTACCGATCGCCACGATGGCGCCGGGGTTGCCGCCGTGCGCGCCCAGCAGGGTGGTCAGCGCATCGGATTCCAGCGCCACCTGCGCGTAGCCGGGATTGTGTTCGAGAAAGCTGGCAGCCCATAGCTTGTTGTGCACGCCCGCCAGGCCCAGGCCGATGGCGATCTGCTGCAACGGCGGCTGGGGCAGGCCGGCGGTGCGGAAGGCCAGGCTGGCGGCATGCGCCACCGCGCTCCAGGCGCGCTCGACGCCATGCGCCAGGCCGGACGGGCCGCTTTGTCCCTGCGACAGTTCCTGCCCGTCGGGCCGCGCCAAGCGGATGCGGGTGCCGCTGCCGCCACCGTCGACGCCGAGTATGTATTCGATCATGTTGTGCTGTCCGGCTATGGTTGAGGGCGCGCGCCATGTTGTTTATTGCGGCCGCGAAAAAAGCTGAAAGCACTATAGGGTTGGCCCAGGGGCTTGTCAACAGGTATTTAAGTGGTATTGTAAAATGGTGTGAAGGGTTTTCATCCAAACCCTGAATATTTGTTGCAAGTATTTGTTTTTAAATGATTTTAGTGTTTTTGTTGAATGGTATTGAAATGGCCTTGTTCAAGTCCAATTCATGAGGCCACTTTGCTGGCGTCGGCTATGCCTTGCTTAAATGCATGCTTGGCAGCGCAGGCCGTCCGGAGTACAGTCCGCCTTTTACATTCAAGCTGGAAGAACACATGAACGACAAGGCAGCAGATTATTGGGATGACTGGCAGCAAGAGGCGCTGGCGGCCGGCGTGTCGGCGCCGCTGGCAGCGCTGGGCATGGAACTGATGCGCACGCACCGCAAGAACCGCTGGCCCAAGGATTTCCTCGGCCGCGCAAGCGATGGCGAAGTGATGATCGCGATGTGCCTGGAAGACGAAGCGGAAACGGAACTGTTCTTTATCGAAAACCTGTATCCCTACGATACGGCGCTGATCGAAAAGACCAAGCGCCGCCTGTGCTTGCATTAAGTGACATGAAGGGCCGCCATGCGCGGCCTTTTTTCATGGCGCACTGCGCGCATTGTCTGCGGGGAGTGTCATAATGCCTGAGGCATTCTCGCCAGAGCACGGAGTACACCATGAGCAAGGCACAGGACAGCAAGAAGGAAGCCAAGAAGGAACCGGCGAAATCGATGAAGGAAAAAAAGGAAGCCAAGAAGGTCAAGAAAGAAGAGCGCAAGCGTTAAGCATGCGCGCTGGCCGTCCTCACCATCGCTGGCGGTCGCTGGCGCTGCTGGCAGCCTTGCTGCCGGCGGTGGTTTCCCACGCGCAGCAAAAGACGCCGCCATCGACCTTCGGGCAGGTGGTGGGCAATGCGGTGCTGTGCCTGGACGATATCGACAACAAGTCGTTTTACTCGTATCTGCTGACCGCGTTCGGCCCTGCCTACAAGCATGAAGGCGGCGCCTACTGGTTCCGCACCGACGCCGTGCTGTGGGGTGCGCCCATCACCGACGTGATTGTCAGCGATGACACCAGCGCGCTGGTGTTCATGGGCGTGGTGGCCGATTCGACGCCGGAAAAACTGGAACCGGCCATCCGCGCCGCGTCCGGCCTGCCGTTTGGCCGGCTCGATTATTCAAAGTTTCCCGTTCGCGGCTCCAAGCCTGGCAGTAAAATTGTCTACTTTCGCACCAAGGCAAAAGTCTATTGCGCCAAGTACAAGCCATTGCCGCCCGCACAAACACGCTAGCGCCCGGTCTTTGTTATCTGTGTCGCGCATACTGATTGTTCCATCCGCAGGGTCTCCATGTACACGCATTATTTCCAGCTCAAGCAATCGCCGTTTTCGATCGCCCCCGATCCCCGCTATTTATTCATGAGCGAACGCCATCGCGAAGCGCTGGCGCACCTGCTGTACGGCGTGGGCAGCGGCGGCGGCTTTGTCCTGCTGACGGGAGAAATCGGCGCCGGCAAGACCACCGTCTGCCGCTGCTTCATGGAGCAGATCCCCGACAATTGCCAGCTCGCCTATATCTTCAACCCCAAGCTGTCGGTGGAAGAGCTGCTGCTGTCGATCTGCGAAGAGTTCCGCATCGCGCCGCCGCCTGGCAGCCCCAGCGTGAAAACCTATGTCGATGCGATCAATGTGCATCTGCTGGCCAGCCATGCGCAGGGCAGGAACAATGTGCTGATCATCGACGAAGCGCAGAACCTGTCGGCCGCCGTGCTCGAGCAATTGCGCCTGCTGACCAACCTGGAAACGAGCGAGCGCAAGCTGCTGCAGATTATCCTGATCGGCCAGCCCGAATTGCGCACCATGCTGGCGCGGCCCGAACTGGAGCAGCTGGCGCAGCGCGTGATTGCCCGCTATCACCTGGGCTCCCTGTCGGAAGACGAGACGGCCAGCTATATCCACCACCGGCTGGCCGTGGCCGGCAGCACGGCACGCGCGCCGTTCGGGCCCAGCCTGATGGCGCAGATCCACAGGCTGAGCCACGGCGTGCCGCGCCGCATCAACCTGCTGTGCGACCGCGCGCTGCTGGGCGCCTATGTGGAAAACCAGCCGCAGGTAACGCGCAAGATCCTGCGCCGCGCCGCCGAGGAAGTATTTGCGGAGGAGGGCACGCGCGCTCCACGCGCCGCATTGCGCTGGCCGCTGGTGGCCGGCGGCGTGCTGGCCGGCGCGCTCGTCACCGGTGCGCTGGCCTGGCATTTCATGCCGGTGCCTGGCCCTGCCGTCCCTGTGGCCGCCGCCGCCAGGCCGCTTGCCGCGCCTGTTCCATCTCCTGCACCGCTGGCGATGGCACCCGCGCCTGTCATCGTTCCCGACCGCAACGCCGTGCTGCGCCAGCTGGCGGCGTTGTGGGGTGAACAATTACCGGCAGGCGATGCTTGCCAGGCTGCGGCCCGCGCGGGCCTGCGCTGCCTGCAAAGCAGGGGCGGCATTGCCGAACTGCGCGTGCTCGACCGTCCCGCCATGCTGAGCGTGCGCAGCGATGGCGGGGCGCAGCAGCTGGCGCTGCTGACCGGCGTGCAGGGAGACATTGCCAGCGTGCAGATCGCGGGACAGGCCAAAACGATGGCCGTGGCCGAGCTGGCGCAGCACAGCGACGGCAGCTTTGTCACGTTCTGGCGCGCGCCGCGCAACTGGCGCGACGAAGTGCCGGTGGGCGCACGCGGCCCCGATGTCGACTGGCTGGCGGCGCGCCTGGCGCAGCTGCATGGCCTGCCGCTGCCGCCGGCCAACCTGCCGCTGGACGCGGACTTGCAGCGCCTGCTGCGCGAGTTCCAGTACAGCCAGAACCTGAAGGCCGATGGCCTGGCAGGACCGAAAACTTTCATGCGCCTGATGCAACTGGGCGACAACACGGAGCCGCGCCTGTCTGGCGCCGCTCCCGCCGTGGCCCAACCCGCCGTGGCCGCCACGGTAGCGGGGAAATAATGTCGTACATACTCGAAGCACTGAAAAAATCGCAAGCCGAGCGCCAGCTGGGCGAGTTGCCATCGATCCATGCGCCGCAGGTGCAACTGCATCCAGCACCGGTTGCAGGCGGCGCCCGGCGCCTGCCGCTGTGGCTGGGTCTGGGAGCGGCCTGCATTGCGGCCATCGGGCTGTGGCTGTGGCAGCCCTGGCAGGCCGCGGTGCCGGTGGCCGTGCCGGTGGCCGCGCCGGTTGCTGCAGCCGTACCAGCGCCGGTGGCCGCCGTGTTGCCGGCGCCGGTCGTGGCAGCGCCCGTTGTGGTTCCCGCTCCCGCGCCAGTGATTGCCGCCGCACCAGCGCCGGTAATCGCCAGGCCTGTTCCTGCCCCGGTGTCTGTACCAGAGCCGGCACCCGTGCCGCCGGCGCCGGTCGCCAAGGCCGCGCCAGTGCCCGCTGCACCCGTGCCGGCAGCCGTTCCCGTGGAGGAAATCATTCCCGGCCTGCGCGATTTGCCTGAGCCGATACAGCGCCAGATTCCCGCCATCGCGCTCGGCGGCTATATCTATTCGAAAGATCCGGCCGACCGCCTGCTGCTGATCGACAAGGTGCTGCGCCATGAAGGCGAGGAAGTGGCGCCGGGCCTGGTGCTCGACAAGCTGCAGCCGAAGGCCGCCATTTTCAGCTTCAGGGGCTATCGCTACCGCGTACCTTACTGAGCGCGGCCAGCTGCGGGGCAGGCACTTATAATACGGCACTCTTTACGGAAGGAAACCAGATGCACAATGCAATTGCCGCAGCCGCGCAGCCGGTGCTGGGCGTGATCGGCCGTTCCGGCAGTGGCAAGACCACCTTGCTGGAGTATGTGGTGCAGGAAATGGCGGCGCGCGGCTTGCGCGTCAACCTGATCAAGCACAGCCACCATGACCTGGCGCTCGAGCCGCCGCAAAAGGACAGCGCCCGCCTGCGCATGGCCGGCGCGGCCGAAGTGCTGGTGGCGTCGCCGTACCGCTTTGCCATCGTGCATGAACTGCGCGGCGCGCCCGAGCCGACACTGACGCAACAGCTGGCCCGCATGGGTCCGGCCGACCTGACCCTGGTGGAGGGCTTCAAGACCGACCCCATTGCCAAGCTCGAAGTGTTTCGCCATGAAGTGGGGCAGGCGCCCCTGTATCCGCATGATCCGCACGTGATCGCCGTGGCCTCGGATCGCCCGGCGCCGGATGACCTGCGCAGCGGCGTCGCCTGGCTGGACTTGAATGATCGCGCTGGCGTGCTAAGCTGGTTATTGCAGCGGCTGGCAAAATAAGCCTGAAGTTAAGCTAAAGTATACGCGCCGTTGTCCGTTATAGCTGGTAGCCCCTTATTGGAGAAACGTATGTCGGACGTCGGAAGCATTGCCCAACTGTCAACCACGATGGCCGAGACGGGTAACCGCCAGGCGGTCGGCGTGGCCGTCCTGAAAAAAGCCCAGGAGATCCAGAGCTCGACCGCCACCGCGCTGATCGAAGCGCTGCCACAGCCGCAGGCTGCACCAAATCTGCCTTCGCACCTGGGCAACCGCATCAACACGACGGCTTGAAGACGGCGGCTTGAATGGTGGGTTGAGCCCGCCTGCTGGCTGTCTGTTCCCATCCGGGCCTTGCCCGGCGTAGAATTGCGTCATGCATGCCGCCGCAGCACGGCGGGCCAGATTATTGCCGCTTATTTTACGAAGGAAACACCATGAACACACGCCACGCCCTCGTTGCCGCCGCCCTGGCTGGTCTTTGCGCCACCACCGTTGCCAACGCTGCCGAACACGATGCGCCAGCCGCCGGCAACAAGGAAAAATGCTATGGCGTCGCCAAGGCCGGCCAGAACGACTGCGCCTCGTCCGACGGCGCTCACTCGTGCGCCGGCCAGGCCGCCACCGACAATCTGCCGACCGAGTGGGCCTATGTTGCCAAAGGCACGTGCGAACAGGCGGGCGGCACACTGAAACCTGTCAAGGCCGGCAAGAAAGCCGCAGCGGCCAGGTAATCACCACGGCTGACAACATGTTGCACCCCGACCACGCGCTGGCCGGCGTGGGCGTCGGCCTGCGCGCGCGCCATTACCGCGACTTTCTCGAACGCCGGCCCCGCGTGGACTGGCTGGAAGTGCATACCGAAAATTATCTGGCTTGCGCCGGCTGGGACTGGCATGTGCTGCAGACCCTGCGCCAGGATTACGCGCTCAGCCTGCATGGCGTCGGGCTGGGGCTGGGGTCGGCACAGGGCTGTTCCGACCAGCATCTGGAACGCGTGCGGCAACTGGTCGAACGCATTGCCCCGGCGCTGGTCTCCGAACATTTGTCCTGGGGCGCGGTGGCAGGGCAACAGTTCAATGATCTGTTGCCATTGAGCCTGAACGCAGCCGCGCTCGACCTGCTGTGCTCTAGGGTAGGGCGGGTGCAGGACGCGTTGAAACGCCCGATCCTGCTGGAAAACGTATCCACCTGCTTGCGGTTTCACGAAGACGCCATGAGCGAAGCGCAGTTCCTGGCCGAACTGGCGCGCCGCAGCGGCTGTGGCTTGCTGCTCGACATTAACAACCTGTACGTCAATCAATGCAACCACGGCGAAGATGCGCTGGCAGCCTTGCGCGACCTTCCGGTCGGCAGCGTTGGCGAACTGCATCTGGGCGGCCATCTGGTGACGGAGCTTGCCGTGATCGACCACCACGGCGCGGCCGTGGCCGAACCGGTCTGGGCATTGTACGAGGCAGCCTTGCAGCGCTTCGGCCGCCTGCCCACGCTGATCGAATGGGATACCGATGTGCCCGCGATACAGATCCTGCTGGCCGAAGCGGACCGGGCGCGCGCCATGCAGCGGGCGCACCGGCCAGCCGAACCCTGGCGGGGAGCGGTGATTGCCGGCGCGGCCATGCCGGTCGATGCAGGCCTGGCGCGCGGGCAGCAGGAGTTTGCCGCCGCACTGGTCGATGCCGCGCAGGCGCAAGCTGCGCTCCAGCAGTGCCGTGGTGAACTGGCCGAGCAACGGTTGTCCTTATACCGCGGCAACCTGGTCGCCACCTGGCGCCGCGTGCTGGGTCAGGCGTATCCGGTGGTGCTGGCGCTGGTCGGCGAAGAATTTTTTTCCGGCCTGGCGCGCGCCTACGGCCGCCAGCATCCATCCGGCAATACCGACCTGAACCAGTTCGGCGATGGTTTTGCCGCCTTCCTCGCCACCTTTGCGCCCGCCGCGCAGCTGCCATATCTGCCCGACATGGCGCGCCTGGAATGGGCGCTGCACCGCGCCCACTATGCGCCGGACGCGGCCGGATTGCCGGCCGAGGCGCTGGCCGGCCTGGCGCCGGAGCAACTGGAAGCGAGCCACTTTGCCCTGCATCCGGCCTGCGTCCTGATCGCGTCCGGCTGGCAGGTGCTGGCGCTCTGGCAGGCACATCAGGCAGAGGGGCATGCGTTTCCGCCAGAAATGGCAGGAAAAAGTTATCTGCTGGTCTGCCGTCCGCAATGGCGGGCGCGCGTGCTGGCGCTGGACGCGGCGGAATATGCTGCGTTGTCGCAATTGATGAACGGTGAAAATTTTGGTGCGGCGCTGGACGCCGCCTTCGAACTCGAGCAGGCGTTCGATCTGGGCGGGACCTTGCGGCGCTGGCTGGAGCATGGCGTGCTGGCGGCCATCGCTCCCGCCCGGGCTGCCGGCTATTGAAAAGCGCGCAGGATGCGTGCTTCGCCCGTCTGGTCGCGGCACTGTTCGTTGGCGGCCAGGGTCGCCTCCATCATGCGCGTCAGTTGCTCGTCTTCAAAATGGGCCAGCTCGGCCGTGGCCGCGACCAGCGCCACTTCCAGCTTGGCGCGCGCGCCCTGGTACAGGGTGCTCGTGTATTTATCGGTATTGCGCAGCAAATCTTCCGCATTTTCTATGACCTGGCGCAAGTCGGCGATCAGCCGCTCCTGGCTGCGCGTGCCGTGTTCGGAACTGTCCATGGCAACCCTTTCCGCTTGTGGATGAATATATGGCAACAATATAAACATAGGCAATACAGCCGGGCAGGTTTTGATCTGACACAGGAGTAGCGGACACAGCGGCTTGCAAGGTGTCAGGCCGGCGCCACCACGGTAATGCGGATATCGGCCACGCTGACCACCTGGCCGGCACGGATCTTGGCGGTCTTGCGCAATTCCTTCTTGCCATCGACCTTCACCACGCCGCTGTCGACCATGACCTTGCCCGCACCACCGCTGTCGCACAGGCCGACCAGCTTGAGCAGCTGGTTCAGCTCGACGAACTCGGACGTTAAATCAAAGCTTACTTTTTGCATTCTATCCTCACGCAATAATGTTCTTCAACACAGTAGGCCATCGCTGGCCAAAAGCGTAGTTTACATCACTGCAACAAGGCATGCGGGCAAGCATCAGCCTTTATTCGGCCGCGTCATGTCCAGTGGCACGATCCATTCGGCAAACTGTTCCTCCGTGACAAAACCCAGGCCCAATGCGGCTTCTTTCAGGGTGGTGCCTTCGTGCTGGGCCTGCTTGGCGATCTGCGCCGCGCGGTCATAGCCGATATGCGGCGCCAGCGCCGTGACCAGCATCAGCGAACGCTCCATCAGTTCAGCGATGCGCTCGCGGTTCGGCGCGATGCCGTGCGCGCAATGCTCGTCAAAGCTCAGCATGCCGTCGCCCAGCAGGCGCGCGCTTTGCAGGAAATTGTGCGCGATCAGCGGCTTGAACACGTTCAGCTCGAAGTTGCCCGAGGCGCCGCCCACCGTGATGGCCACGTCGTTGCCGAAGACCTGGCAGCACAGCATGGTCAGCGCTTCGCACTGGGTCGGATTGACCTTGCCCGGCATGATGGAGCTGCCCGGCTCGTTTTCAGGTATCGTGATTTCGCCGAGGCCCGAGCGGGGACCGGAGGCCATCCAGCGCACGTCGTTGGCGATCTTCATCAGGGCCGTGGCCAGCGTTTTCAGCGCGCCATGCGAGGCTACCAGCGCATCGTGGGCGGCCAGCGCGGCAAACTTGTTGCTGGCACTGGCGAATGGCTGGCCGGTCAGGCGCGCCAGCTCGGCCGCGATGCGGTCGGCAAATTCCACGTGGGCGTTCAGGCCCGTGCCGACAGCCGTGCCGCCGGCGGCCAGCTGCAGCAGCGGCGGCAGCGAGGCTTCGATAATGTGCTCGGCAAATTCCAGCTGGGCCGCGTAGCCCGAGAATTCCTGCCCCAGCGTCAGGGGCGTGGCGTCCTGCAGATGGGTGCGGCCGATCTTGACGATATCGGCAAACGCGGCGGACTTCGCCTCCAGCGTGGCGCGCAGCTGGCGCAGCGGCGGCAGCACGGTATTGGCCACGGCCAGCGCGGCGGCCACGTGGATGGCGGTCGGGAAGATATCGTTCGAGGACTGGCCCAGGTTGACGTCGTCGTTCGGATGCAGCAGGCGCTCGGCGCCGCGCAGGCCGCCCATCAGTTCGGAACCCCGGTTGGCCAGCACTTCGTTCATGTTCATATTGCTTTGGGTGCCAGAGCCCGTCTGCCAGACGGCCAGCGGAAACTCGCTCGCATGCTTGCCAGCCAGCACTTCGTCGGCTGCCTGCGTGATGCCGACGGCTTTTTCGCCACTCAGCAATCCCAGTTCCAGGTTGACATGGGCGGCCGCGCGCTTGACGGTGGCCAGCGCGGCGATCAGTTCGGGCGGCATCTTTTCCGTGGAAATATGGAAGTGCTCGAGCGAGCGCTGTGTTTGCGCTCCCCACAGTTGATCGGCTGGTACGTCGATCGGGCCGAAACTGTCGCGTTCAATTCTGCTGCTCATGACATCCCTTTCATCGGTTATGGTGAATTCGAGTGTACTCCAGACGCCAGAAACGCACAGGGAGCGTGCACGCCGCTAATTTTCTCCAATTTCCTGCCGTTAACAAGACAACTGTCCCTTCGTTCCGTCAAAGCGATCATTTCATGCCGAGTTCCGTATTTTTCCGCCACACCGCCATCGCGTGCGTGAGCGCCTGCCTGGCCATGCCGGCCGCGTTTGCGGCCGAGCTGGGCGAAATCAGCGTGCAGTCGTTTATTGGCCAGCCCTTGTCGGCCGATATCGAGCTGACGGCGCTGGCGCCCGACGAGCTGCAGGGCATTCCGGTACGCCTGGCGTCTGGCGACGTCTACCAGGGCGGCGGCATCGGCATGGATGCCGCCCTGCAGACGCTGGCGATCAGCCAGGTCGAACGGGGCGGGCGGCGCTTTGTCCATGTCGGCACCCGGCAGGCGATCAGCGCCGGCCATGTGCATCTGTACCTGGTGCTCGGCAGCGGCAGCCACAGCGTGGTGCGGCTGGCCACGGTCTGGCTGGCGCCGGCGCCACCGGCACCTGCCGCGCCGCCGGCACCGGCACCCATGCCTGCGGCTGCCCCGGCGGCGGCACCTGTCCCCGCACCGAAAGCGCCTGACGCAGCCGTCCTGGCGGCGCGCGCCCGCGCAGAAGGCATGGTGCGTCCACCTGCCGCGTTTGTGGCAAGCCCGGTCGCAAAGCCGGTTCCGGCCCCGGTTGCCCCGCGTCCGGCGCTGCCATCGCCACTGCGGCGCGCGCCGGCGCCGGCTCCTGTCGCCGCCTGCGCCCCGCAAACGGCCGGCATGCCGGCCGAAGCGTGCGTGGCGCTCGATCGCCAGAATGTGGCGCTGAATGACAAAATCGGCGAACTGGAAGGCAAGGTTGCCGTCCTGCAGAAAGCCCTGGCCGCACCTGCCGCCGCGGCGCCCGTCGCCAGCGGACCGCCGCACGCCAAGGCCAGGGCAGCGGCTGCCGCAGACAAGAAGTCTGGCGGCAACGGGCTGCTGTGGCTCGGTCTGGGCACGCTGCTGTTCCTGCTGCTCACTGCTGCCGTCGTGTATTTCCTGCGCAAGCGCAAGCAGCAGGCGAGTGCGGATGCGCGGCCGCCATCGAAATACTGGGTCCTGCTGCGCAAGCCGTTTCGCCGCAAGCCCAAGCCGGTAGTGGCGGAGCCGGTGGCAGATGCGGATTCCGCCGGACCACCTCCTGAGCCGGAGCCGGAACCGTTTTCCCGTTAAAGTGACCTTGGCAAAGCTTATTCAAAAAGAAAGCTGCGCACGATACGTTTTGATTGCAAATCCTGAAAAGTTTGTTTTATACTTATTTCCGTGGACTTGTTCTGCAACAAACAACAGTCTCGGCCTGGCGCAGTCACCAACGATAGTGTGGCGCGGTCAAACAGGGTAGCGTCTTATGGACGCCCGAGGCTGGAAGCGGTCCGGCATGCAACTGAGCATGGCGGACGCCGGAGGCAACCGGCAGCGAGGCGACTCCAGGATCTACCTGGGGCTCGCCTTTCCTGTTTCTGGCGCAGGGTTTGCTGCGCTGCCGATGCGGCAGGCGTAAAAAAAGCGCCCGCAGGCGCCTCGCTCGGCTGGTCAATGCAATTGCTTAGCGGTGTGCGCGCGGCGCCGGCATCACTTTCGACAGCTGTGTCATCCACGGCTCGGTGATATTGCCGATTTCGCGGTCATTGGCCAGGATCTGCTTCAGCAGGTCAATCTTGCGCATGCGTGGCGCACCCGACAGGGCAGGCACGGCGCCCACCAGGGTGGCCGATGCGGTGCTGGCGCATTCATTTTCCAGTGCGCTCAAACGGTCCCAGTCACTCGAACGCGCAGCGGCGACCATATTGTTGGTCAAGCCGGCAATCTGTTCATACATCGAGAGGACGTCGTTGGGAGTCATGGGCACACCTGTGTTTTATCAAATGGTTTTACGCTTGTCTTGATTAACGGCGGCCTCAGCCAGAACTTGAGGGTTTTTTTGAGAAAAATGAAAATAGTTTTCAACAAGATGAAAATCGCCCGCAAACCCGCATGAATGCTGGCGCCGCGTTTGACCGCGGCGCATTAAAATGATGGCTCTCAGACTGGAGCGCCATGAATAATCCCCCGCACGACCCCCTGCATGCCGATTCTTTGCATGCCATCACCCGCCGCACCCTCGATCATTACGACGCCAGTGCCGAACAGTTTTTCGAAGGGACGCGCGATCACGACGTGCGCCAGAACATGGATGCGCTGCTGGCCGCCATCGCCGGTACCGCGCCGTTCGACATACTCGATCTGGGCTGCGGCCCGGGCCGCGACCTGAAAGCGTTCACGGAGCGGGGCCACCGTGCCACCGGCGTCGATGGCTCGGCCCGCTTTGTCGAGATGGCGCGCGCTTACAGCGGCTGCACGGTGTGGCAACAGGATTTCCTCGACCTCGACTTGCCGCCCGGCCAGTTTGACGGCGTATTTGCCAACGCCGTGCTGTTCCATGTGCCCAGCAGCGCCTTGCCCGGCGTGCTGCGCGCACTGCATGGCTGCCTGAAGCCGGGCGGCGTGCTGTTCAGCTCGAATCCGCGCGGCCACAACCAGGAAGGCTGGAACGGCGCGCGCTATGGCAGCTATTACGATCTCGATACCTGGAGCGAACACGTGCAGGCTGCCGGCTTTACCTTGCTCGACCATTACTACCGGCCGCCGGGCCTGCCGCGCGAACAGCAGCCATGGCTGGCGACGGTCTGGCGCAAGGCAGAAAAGTCCGAAGAATAATGTGAGATAGCAATATTTTCCCATGTGTTAGGAACCGAACAGAGTTTTTGATTCATCAGGCGTAGTATCAACTCATCGACACGCAGCCAGCTCGAACAGCAGCGTGTGAGCCGCAGTACCGGCCCCTGGGCTGGACAACAGATGGACCAACTACATTGAGGAGTTAATCATGAACAAAGATCAAGTCGAAGGTAAACTGAAAGAAGTCGGCGGTAAAATCCAGGAAACAGCTGGCAAAGTCGTCGGCAGCGAAGAACAGCAAGTCAAAGGCGTGGCCAACCAGGTCGAAGGCCAAGTGCAGAAGAAAGTTGGCGACGTCAAGGATGCGGTAGAAACCGTCACCCGCAAGCCATAATCGCTCGCACCCAGTAAAAAACCGCCGCCAGTCGCAAGACCGGCGGCGGTTTTCATTTGTGGATCCCGCTTTTACTTCGCGTCGTCCACTTTCAGGTTTTTCTTGAAGAAGGCGGCGATCTTGGCATACACATGGCGCTGGCCGGCGCGCGAGGAGATGCCGTGCTTGGCGCCCGGATACGTCATCAGGTCGAACTGCACGCCACGGTTGACCAGCGCGTCGATCAGCCGCGTGCTGTTCGAGAACAGCACGTTATCGTCCGCCATGCCGTGCACCAGCAGCAGCGGCGACTTCAGGCCGTCGAGATGGGCGAACACGGTGCTGTCCTTGTAGCCTTCCACGTTTTCCTTCGGCATGCCGAGGAACTGTTCCGTGTAGTGGGTGTCGTACAGCGACCAGTCGGTCACGGGCGCCACCGACACGCCGGCGGCGATCTTGTCGGACGCGGCCGACAGCAGGCGCAGGCTCATGAAACCGCCATAGCTCCAGCCGAACACGCCGATGCGCTTGGCGTCGACAAAACTCTGCTGGCCCAGCCATGCGATGCCGGCCAGCTGGTCGGCCACTTCGGCCTTGCCCAGGTTATGGTAGATCGCGTCGGTGAATGCGCGCTCGCGGCGCGACGAACCGCGGTTATCGAGGCGGAACACGACAAAACCCTGCTGCGCCATGTACTGGTCGAAGTTGTTGCCCCAGCGGCGCGCCACGTGCTGCGAATGCGGGCCGCCATAGGTCGACAGGAACACCGGATAGCGTTTCGAGGCGTCGAAGTTCGACGGTTTCACCAGCGAGTAGTACAGCAACTGGCCGTCGTTCGACTTGATGGTGCCGTATTCGGTCGGCAGGTGGTCGGCCTTGTATTTGCCGTACGGGTGGCTGGCGTTCAGGGCGTTTTCTTCGAGCCAGCCCACCATCGCGCCATCGGGGCGGCGGATGCTGACCTGCGGCGGCGTGGCCGGATCGGAATACGTATCGACGAACACGGCGCCATTGCGCGCGAACGTGGTGTCGTGCCAGCCGTCCGCTTTCGTCACGCGCTGCGGCTTGTCGGCCGTGCTGCCGTCCAGCGCCAGCGCGTAGGTCTGCTTGTCGATCACGGCGTCGCGGTTCGACGAGACATATACCTTGCCGGTTTTTTCATTCACGGCCAGCACGCTGTCGATGCCCCACTCGCCGGACGTGACCGGGTGCAGCAGCTTGCCGCTCATGTCGTACAGGTACAGATGATTGCGGCCGGTGCGCTCGGACGACCACAGGAACGATTTGCCGTCGGCCAGGAAGCGCAGGTCGTCATGGATGCTGACCCAGGTCTTCGACGTTTCCGTCAGCACCGTGCGCTGCGCCAGCGTGGCGGCATCGACGGCGATCAGCTCCAGGGTTTTCTGGTCGCGCGACTGGCGCTGGTACAGCAGCGACTTGCCGTCCGCACTCCAGTCGGCGCGCACCAGGTAGATGTCCGGGTTGCTGCCCAGGTCGACCTGGCGCTGCAGGCCCGTTTCCGGCGAGACGATTTTCAGCTGCACCAGCACGTTCGCGTCGCCGGCGGCAGGATAGCGCTGCTCGACCACGTCGGTGCGGTCGGCGAAGATCTCGAAGCGGCGCACCACCGGCACCGGCGCTTCATCGTAGCGCTTGTAGGCAATCGCGCTGTCGTCCGGCGCCCAGTAGTAGCCGGTGCGCTGGCCCATTTCTTCCTGCGCCACGAATTCGGCTTCGCCGTTATGGATGGTGTCCTTGCCGTCGGTGGTCAGCTGGCGTTCCTGGCCTGTTTTCAGGTCGATCACATACAGGTTCTGCTCGCGCACGAACGACAGGTAGCGGCCTTTCGGCGAGATTTTCGGGTCGAGCACATTGCCCTTGGCGACCAGGCGCGCCTTGTCCGGATGGGCTGCATCGACCAGGTACAGGTCGCCGGCCAGCGGCACCAGCAACTGCTTGCCGTCCGGCGACCAGCTGTAATTGAGAATGCCGGCCAGGCTGGCCGTGCGTTCGCGTTCGCGGCGCGCCTGTTCGGCCGGCGAGATGGTTTCATTCGGCACCAGCGCCTTGGAATCGACCAGGCGGTGCGTGCTCTTGTCTTTCAGCTTGAATTCCCACAGGTCGAGCTGGAACTGGTTGTCGGCGCGTCCGCGCAGGAACGTAACGCGCTCGCCGTCGGGCGATACCTTCAGGTTGCGCACGCCGGGGCCGGCCAGCGCCGGATCGGCGTGGATGCGTTCAAGCGTCAGCTTTTCAGCCGATGCGGGAACGCTGGCCATGGCGGCCAGAAAACAGAGAATAAAACGCATGGATGTCTCGGTAGTGGGAAAGAGGTCAAGTTAATTCTTGACGGCAAACAATACCAGAGCGCAGCGAGCATTGCGATAGGGCCGGCCACGGAATACGCCATGGATTGCCGGCTTTCCTTCGGCAGATGCCGTGAATACCCCGTGTTTTATATGGCCGCGCGCAGCCGTTGCAGCGACAGCCGGTTCAGATACCAGGTCAGCAGCACGGCCGCCACCGTCAGGCCCGTCACCAGGCCGATCCAGAAACCGGCGGCGGCCATCGGCACCGCCGGCGACCAGACAAAGCCCTGCGGCGCCAGGCCCAGCACATAGCCGATCGGCAGCGAAAAGCCCCAGAAGGCCAGCAGCTGGATCAGCATCGGCTGGCGCGTCACCTTGTAGCCGCGGATCGCGCACGAGGTGGCGACCTGGGTCGCGTCGGACAGCTGGAACAGCGCGGCAAACAGCAGCAGCTGCGCGCACAGTTGCTGCACCTGCGGATCGGACGTATAGGCTTGCGCGATCTGGTGGCGAAACAGCGTAATGCAGGCGGCCGAGACGATGGCGGCCGTCAGCGACATCGCCACGCCAACCCAGGAAATGAAGCGCGCGCGGCGCAGGTTCGCTTCGCCCACCGCATGGCCCACGCGCGTGACGAGCGCGATACCGAAGGTGAGCGGCACCATGAACACCACGGACGAAAAATTGAGCGCGATCTGGTGCGCCGAGACCTGCACCACGCCAAAGCGGGCCACCAGCAGGCTGATCACGCCAAACGCGCTCACTTCGGCGAAATACGTCACGCCGATCGGCAGGCCCAGTCGCAGCATGGGAGCGATCGAGGCAACTTGCGGCCCCTCCCAGTGCGTGAACGGATAGGTGGCGCGGTAGGCGGGCGCATACCGGATCCAGGCCAGCATGGCCAGCAGCATCATCCACACGCAGCAGGTGGTGGCCACGGCGCAGCCGATGCCGCCCAGCTGCGGCATGCCCCAGTGGCCGTAGATCAGCAGGTAATTGACGAAAATGTTCAGCGCCAGCGCGGCCAGCGCGATCACCATCACGGGCTTGGTCTGGCTGATGCTGGTACTGTAGCCATACAGCGCGCGGTAGGCGGCAAACGCCGGCAGGGCGCAGCTGATGATATGCACGAACAGCTTGGCCCTGGCCGCGACATGCGCTTCGAGCATCAGATGGTCGAACACCAGCGCCGCCATGTTCGTCAGCAGGCACGCCACCAGGCCGACGGCCAGCGCCTTCCACAGCGACTGGCGCACGATATGCGGCACCCGGTCGTGGCGCGCGGCGCCGATTTCATGCGCCACCAGCGTATTGATCGCCATCATGATGCCGCTGACGGTGACCAGCACGATCGACCAGATCGCCGCGCCCAGCGACACGGCCGCCAGCTCGTCCGGCGTGGTGTGGCCCGTCATCGCCACGTCGGCCGCGCCCATGCCGACCGTGGCCAGCTGGCCGATCAGGATCGGCCAGGCCAGCTTCCACAGCGAGGAGACTTCCTGGCGGACGGCGGGGGCGGTAAACGAAGTAGTGTGGGGCATGGGATAAAAGCGGGTGCTGGCTGAGTCGAACCCGTGATTCTACTGATAATCGCGGTGCTTGTCCGGCCGCCTTGTCTTGCTGTCTATTTCCTTTGGTAACAATTGATGGTGTTTTTCGCATATTTTGTTACACCGTTTTTTCGCCGGACGGCTACACTTCCGGATAGTCGCATTGACAACCACTGGAGACCCCCATGAACCGCCCGCTTACCCACGCCCTGCTGTGTGCAGCCGCCTTCCTGACCCACCTCGGCGCCCAAGCCGGCGAACTGACCCTGTTCGAAGACGATAACTTCCGTGGCCGCGCCGTTACCGTGCGCGACACCACCGACGACCTGTCGCGCTTCGGCTTCAACGACAAGGTATCGAGCATCATGGTGCGCTCGGGAACATGGGACGTGTGTACCGACGCCGGCTTTCGCGGCAACTGCAGGACATTGACGCCGGGCGAGTACCGCTCGATGCCGGGCATGAACGACGCCATTTCGTCGGTGCGCGAAGTGGGACGCGATGGACGTGCAGACAATCGCGGCGACGGCCGCAATGACTGGCGCAATGATGGCAGAAACGATGGCCGCAACGACGGCCGTCCGGACCGCGGCAACTACGGCCGCCAGCCGGTGCTGGAACTGTATTCGGGTGCGGGCCGCAATGGCGGCTCGGCGCGGCTGGACCGCGACAACGTCAATTTTGCCACCATCGGCTTCAACGACCGCACCACCGGCATCGCCATCGAAGGCGGCTACTGGCAGCTGTGCAGCGACGCCAATTACCAGGGCACCTGCCGCGTGTTCGGGCCGGGCCGCCATGACGACCTGGGACGCGGCCTCGATGGCCGCGTCTCGTCGGCGCGCGTGATCGACGAACGCGAGGCGCGCCGCCAGCAGCAGTATGAACAGCAGCAGTACCAGCAGGATCCGCGGCAGCCGTACCAGCAACAGTACCAGCAGCGTGGCGCCATTTTGCTGTTCCCGGACGCGGACATGCAGGGCCAGCCTCTGGCGCTGGACCGCAACACCGACGACCTGGTGCCGTATAACTTCAACGACCGCGCCGGCTCCATCATCGTCAACGAAGGGCAGTGGGAAGTGTGCAGCGATGCCGATTTCCGCGGCCGCTGCGAAGTCATCGGACCGGGACAATATGCGCGCCTGAATGCGCTCGATAACAGGATCTCGTCGCTGCGCCGCGTGCGCTGATCCGGCCAGGCCGCACGCCTGACCGAAGCCGCCTGCGAGCATCTGTGCCAGGCGGCTTTTTCACGGGTGTGTCGTGCGCTGACATTTGCTTGCCATTTGTTACACTCGGCGCCAGCGGTCCAGACTACACTGGACCCCACGCAATCTACGGAGTCAGCCATGTCAACATCAATCAAATCAAAAACAATCTACGCCCTGTTGTGCGCCACCACCGTATTCGCCCATGCCGCCGCCAGTGCCGGCGAGCTGACCCTGTTCCAGGACGATAATTTCCGCGGCCGCTCGGTCAACGTGCGCAACGACGTCAGCGACCTGTCGCGCGTCGATTTCAACGACAAGACTTCGAGCATCGTGGTGCGCTCGGGCAGCTGGGAAGTGTGCAAGGATGCGAACTTCCGCAACAGCTGCCGCGTGCTGCAGCCGGGCCGCTATGCCAGCATGCCGGGCATGAACGATGCGATTTCCTCGGTGCGCGAAGTGCGCCGCGGTGGCGACAATGGTCCGGGCCGCCCAGGCCCGGACCGTCCCGGCCACGGTGGCGGCCGTCCGGACAACAACGGCGCAGTGCTGCTGTTCCCTGACGCCGGCATGCGCGGCCAGCCGGTACGCCTCGATAACGAGGTCAATGACCTGAACCGCTATCGTTTCAACGACCGCGCCCAGTCCATCGTCATCAACTACGGCCGCTGGGAATTCTGCTCCGATGCCAATTTCCGTGGCCGCTGCGTGGTGATGGGGCCGGGCCAGTACGCGCGCATCGATGGCGGTCTCGATCGCAGAGTCTCCTCGATCCGCCGCGCACGTTAACATTGCTTGACCTGCCACTGTTCCGGGCATGCAGCCGTACTGCATGCCCGGTGCAATTCGTGTAATCTTTCCCTCAGGCGGTTCAACCATGGGGAGCATGCACGGTGGATTACAAGGACTACTACAAGGAACTCGGGGTCGAGAAAACGGCCAGCGAGGCCGACATCAAGAAGGCGTACCGCAAGCTGGTGCGCAAATACCATCCCGACGTCAGCAAGGAAGCCGATGCCGACCAGCGCACCAAGGCGCTGAACGAGGCCTACGGCGTGCTTGGCGATGCGGAAAAACGCGCCGCCTATGACGACCTTGGCCGCCAGCAAAGCGCCCACGGCGCGGCCGGCGGCGGCTTCCGGCCACCGCCCGACTGGGGCGCGGGCTACGAATCCTCGGGCGTCGACGACAGCGATTTCTTTGCCGACCTGTTTGCCCATGTGGGCGGACGGCGCCGCGCCAACAGCAACTTCCAGATGCAGGGCGAAGACAGTCATGCGGCCATCACCATCGCGCTGCGCGACAGCTATCACGGCGCCACGCGCACCATCGTCATGCGCGTGCCCGAAGCCGATGCGCAGGGCCGCGTCGTCACGCGCGAACGCACGCTGGAAGTGACGATCCCGAAAGGCGTGACGGAAGGCCAGCAGCTGCGCATGAAAGGGCAGGGCAATCCGGGCAGTGGCGGCGCGCCGGCCGGCGACCTGTATCTGGAAATCCGCTTTGAAGCGGACGCGCGCTATCGGATCGAAGGGCGCGACGTGTTCGAAACGGTGCCGGTCACGCCATGGGAAGCGGCGCTGGGCGGCTCGATCGACGTGGCCACGCCGTCGGGCACGGTGTCGGTGACGGTGCCGCCCGGTTCGCAGACCGGGCGCAAGCTGCGCCTGAAAGGGCGCGGCATTCCCGCCGCCCAGCCGGGCGATCTGTACCTGCTGCTGGAAGTGGTGCTGCCGCCCGCACACGATGACAAGGCGCGCGCACTGTATGAAACCATGGCGCGCGAGATGGCCTTCAATCCGCGCCAGAAGCTGGGAGCATAATCATCATGGCAAACAATGTGATCGGCGTACTGCTGGAAGACTCGGCCCTGAGCCTGGAGGAACTGGCGCGCGCCTGCGCCGTGGAACCCGACTGGGTGGTGCAGCGCGTGCAGACGGGGGTGCTGCTGCAGGGCACGCCGCCGGGCCAGTTGACGGCCTGGCGCTTTACCAGCGTCGACCTGGCCCGCGCGCGCAGGCTGCGCGAAGTCGAATCGGTATTCGACGCCAATGCCGACCTGGCGGCGCTGGTGGTCGATCTGTCGGAAGAAGTGGCGCGCCTCAAGCGGCGGCTGCACGTGCTGGGCGTGGAGTAGTCAGCCCGCTTCGCCGTGCCGCTGCACGGTGAGGCGCGCGATATAGAACTGGCCGTCGACCACCACCCGGTGCGGGATGCCGGCCGTGTCGAAACCGGGGCCGCCGTCTTCCATCCATTCCTGCGCCAGCGCGTCGAACTGCTGCGGCGTCATGCGCAGCATCTGCGCCGTAATCACAAAGCGCGCGCCGGGTTTTTGCTTGTTGACGAAGTCGTCGAGGGTGGACATTTTATTTCCTTGCTGTTGAAAGTTGACCCCAGCAAGGACTGGGGTCGGACCCTCAGGGTCCGACCCCGGCATTTGCCGCTGGGGTAAGCATGATACCTAAAACCCCCGCTCCAGCAACAGCGGCAACTGCTCCGCAAACCGCTCCGTGAGCCACTTGCCCGCCTGCCCCGGCGGCGTGTCGGCGCGCTGGATCAGGTAGATCGGATAATTCTCGCCGCTGTCGATCGACAGGTGCAGCGGTACCAGCCGGCCGTCGGCCAAGTCTTCGCGCACCATCGATTCGGGCATATTGCCCCAGCCCAGGCCTGCGCGCAGCAGCGCGTGCTTCGATCCCAGGTCGCCCAGGCGCCAGTTGCGCAGGCCCAGCACGCCGAAGTCCTGGCCTTCGGTCAGGCTGCTATGGTCGCTCAGCACCAGCTGCACATGTTCGCGCGCCACCGCCGGTGCTATCGTCCCCTTCATCTGCGCCAGCGCATGCGCCGGTGCCGCCACCGGAATCAGGCGCACATAGCCCACCGCCAGGCGCTCGAAGGCGTCGGCATTGGACGACATCCAGCCGCCCACGCCCAGGTGGCAGCTGCCGTCCTGCACCAGCTGTGTCACCATGCCCATGCCTTCGATGCGCAGGCGCAGAGCGACCGTCGGGAACTGCGCCTGGAACGCTTCCAGGATGCGCACCAGCACGCAGGTGGGGAACATCACGTCGATCACCACCGACACTTCCGCCTCCAGCCCGCCGGCCAGCGCCTTGGCCCGCGCGCGCATGGCGTCCACCTTCAGCGCCACCGTGCGCGCATCGGCCAGCAGCGCCTTGCCGGCGTCCGTCAGCGTCGGCTTGCGCTTGCTGCGGTCGAGCAGCACCACATTGAGCTGTTCTTCCAGGTTGGCGATGGTGTAGCTGATCACCGACTGCGTGCGGTGCAGCTGGCGCGCCGCATGGGCGAAGCCGCCCGCGTCGATCACGGCGACAAACACGCGCAACTGGTCCAGCGAAGGTTGGCCCGGTTCTCTCATGCACAATCCATATCTATAAAATCGATGCTAACAATTTAAATTACAACGGTTTCATCGATATTAGATGCGGACTAAGATATGTGCAAGCGCAGCCGCGCATCCTTACACCGTTTTTCAAAAGGCATACAACATGGCAAACGTACTCCACATCAATAGCAGCGTGCGCAGCAATGGTTCCCTGTCGCGTCAATTGTCCGGCGAACTGGTCGCCAGGCTGGCCGCACAGGGCCATGCCATCGTCGAGCGCGACCTGGCCGCGCAGCCGGTGCCGCACCTGACCGAAGCGATGATGGGCGCGTTCTTTACGCCAGCCGAGCAGCGCGGCGAACAGGCCACCGCCGACATCAGGATTTCCGACACGCTGGTTGACGAGCTGCTGGCGGCCGATATCCTGGTGCTGGCCGCGCCGATGTACAACTTCTCCGTGCCATCGACCGTCAAGGCCTGGATCGACCATGTGGCGCGCGCCGGCCGCACCTTCCAGTACACGGCCACCGGCCCGGTGGGTCTCGCCACCGGCAAGAAAGCGTATATCGTCACCGCCAGCGGCGGCGTGTACAGCGAAGGCCCTGCCGCCGGCTACGACTTCCTGAGCACCTACCTGCGCGCGGCGCTGGGCTTTATCGGCATTACCGACATCACCTTCGTGCAAGCCGAAGGCGTGGCGCTGGGCGACGATGCGATTGCCGCCACGCTCGTCAAAGGCCGCAGCACCATCGAAGCGCTGGCTGCCTGATCGCTTTAACAGTTGCACCCATGCGGCGCCGTGATCACGGCGCCCATTTTCCGCCATACCGCTTATAGTCGCTGCTGTTTTCCATTTCGCTGCATCAGATCAAGTAAATCCACATTGCTGTCGTGGCAAAGCTTTGCTGCATCGCGGAATTGATGTATTTTATATACCCTTGATTTTCCGTAAACTTCCTGCGCGAGCGCGACCGGAATTAATCCATCTTTTGCCGGTACCAGCCATGCTGCCCGGCCATCTTTTCAATGGAGCAAACCTCGTGCCGATTAAATATGTTGGTTGTTATGAAATTGATTACACCGCCGAACGCTTGCCCGGTTGCGGCACCTGGGGCGCGTATGTTGCCATCTTTACCCAGTCGCCCAATCCCATGCACCGCTATAACGTGACGCCCAAGCAGCGCGTGCGGGCCGATCACCTGTTTGCCACCGAAGCGGAAGCGCAGGATCAGGCGGCGGACGCGGCGCAGACGCTGGTCGAGTATCGCCAGCGCAAGTACTCTACCGGCGTCTGATCAGACCCAGCCCTGGCGCCATGCGCTGGCGTCCCGCAGCGCGCGCCAGGGCAGCACCTGCACCCGCTGCGAGTGCACGGCCTGCAGTTCCACATCCGTCACGGGCGCGCCCGGCGTGGCCGGCTCCCCCACCTTGATGACAATAAAATGCTTCTCCTTGTTAACGGGGGCGACGGCCGTCCATTTGCTGTGCATCAGCTTGTTGGCGTTCAGGGGATTGCGGGCGGGAAGATTCATGCGGTGCGAGTTGGCGTGGTGGCGAAGTTGCCATTATCATGGATATTCCTGCCACGCACGAGGATCGCCATGAAACGCCAGCTGCACCTGCTTGTGATCGACCCGCAAAACGATTTTTGCGACCTGCCTGCCGATGCCGTTCCCGCCGGCTATGCGCCCAGCCTGCCCGTTACCGGCGCGCACCAGGACATGCTGCGTGTGGCCGGCCTGATCCGCGACGGCGGCGCCGGCCTGGCGCAGATCAGCGTGACGCTCGACGCCCATCACCGCTACGATATCGCCCACCCGACCTTCTGGCGCGAGAGCAATGGTGGGCCTGTCTCGCCGTTTACCCAGATCAGCGCGCAACAGCTGCGCGACGGCGTCTACGTGCCCGCCGCCGTTGGTGCCTTGGCGCGTGCGCAAAGCTATCTCGACGAACTGGAAAGCGCCGGGCGCTACCAGCTGATGGTGTGGCCCGTGCATTGCGAGATCGGCTCGTGGGGCCAGAATATCCATGCCGACGTGCGCGCCGCCTACAACGCATGGGAAGTGGCGCAGCTGCAGGTAGTCGCCAAGCTGTCGAAAGGCTCCAATCCCTGGACCGAGCATTACTCGGCCGTGATGGCCGAAGTGCCCGATCCGCAGGACCCGGCCACCCAGCTCAATACCAGCTTCCTCGACAGCCTGATTTCCGCCGACCGGATTTATATCTGCGGCGAAGCGGGCAGCCACTGCGTCAAGGCCAGTACCGAACATATTGCCGACTACCTGGAAGCGCAGCAGGGCGCAGCAGCCCTGTCGAAACTGGTGCTGCTCACTGACTGCATGAGTCCGGTGCCAGGCTTCGAAGCGCAGCAGGACGCGTTCCTGGCCGCCATGCTGGCGCGCGGCGCGCGGCTGGCCACCTCCGCCGATATCCTGCCGGAATGGCTGGAAAATCAGGCTGATTGAAAGGCTTGCACGGGCGAACACAACCGAAATGGCGGCAAAGGCGTACTATTCTGGCTACAGTAAAGTGGAGAACCCCTACATGACCCCGATAGTGCGCAGTTTGCTGGAAACCGATCTGTATAAATTCACGATGTGGCAGGCCTTGCTGCATGGCCACCCGAACACCCATACCGAATACGAATTTGTCTGCAGGAATACGCCGGCCTTTCCGCTGGCCGAACTGAAAAGCGAGGTGGAAGAGCAGCTCGACCACCTGTGTTCGATGTCGTTTGCCGACGACGAACTGGCGTATCTGCGCACTTTGCGCTTCATGAAAAGCGACTTTGTCGACTTCCTGACGGTGTTCCGCTTCCAGCGCAAGTTCATCGAGGTGAGCACCGATGGCGACCAACTGGTCGTGCATGCGGCCGGGCCGCAAGTGCATGTGATGGGCTTTGAAATTTTTGTCCTGTATATCGTCAACGAACTGTATTTCCGCCGCTTCAATCTCGACGAAGCCTTGACGGAAGGGCGCGCGCGGCTGACGGCCAAGGTGGCGGCGCTGAAAGAATTCGGCAAGCAGCCGCGCCGCAAGCATCCGTTCGAATTTTCCGACTTCGGCGTGCGCCGCAGGTTCTCCGGCGCCTGGCACGACGAGGTGGTGCAGCGCCTGGCGCGCGAAGTGCCCGAGTATTTCAAGGGCACCTCGAATGTCTACCTGGCCAAGCAGCTGGCGATCGTGCCGATCGGCACCATGGCGCATGAATACATGCAGTCGTTCCAGTCGTTCGGCGTGCGCCTGCGCGACTTTCAAAAAGCCGCGCTGGAGGACTGGGTGCAGGAATACCGTGGCGACCTCGGCATCGCGCTGACCGACGTGGTCGGCATGGACGCCTTCCTGGCCGACTTCGACCTGTATTTTGCCAAGCTGTTCGACGGCCTGCGCCACGATTCGGGCGATCCGGTCGAGTGGGGCGAAAAGGCGCTGGCGCACTACGCGGCGCTGCGCATCGATGCCAATACCAAGCGCCTGGTGTTCTCCGACGGGCTGGACCTGGAAAAGGCGTTCGAACTGTACCAGCACTTCGCCGACCGCATCATGACGGGCTTCGGCATCGGCACCAACCTCACCAACGACCTGGGCCTGACACCATTGAACATCGTCATGAAGCTGGTGCGCTGCAATGGCCAGTCGGTGGCGAAATTGTCCGATTCACCGGGCAAGACGCTGTGCAAGGACGAGACCTTCCTGGCCTATCTGCGCCAGGTGTTTCATCACCCCATCGTCACGAGCGAGTGATTCAAAAACCCGTCACCACGGTCTGCATGTGCTCGACCTGTGGTGGCGCGGCAAAGAAATCGCCGACCAGTGCGCGCCAGGCCTGGAACGCCTCGCTGCCGCGAAAGTGCACGGTGTGGTCTTCCAGCGTGTTCCAGCCCACCACCAGGCGATACGCGTCGCCGTGCTCGATCGAGCGCTCCAGGCGCATCGACTCGCAGCCCTGCGCGCCCTTGAAGAGCGGCACGGCCTGGGTGACGGCCGCTTCGAAGCCTGCGTGGGTTCCGGATTTGATCTGGATATGGGCAATTTCAAAAATCATGGTATTTCCACTGAAAGATGAGGAAGCTTGATGTTGCCATAATTTCGGCAGCAGGGCAGGGCGGCCTGTTGTGCAGTGCAATGTAATTGTTTGATAATGGCCGCCAAGGGCAGGCAAGCGGCGGTAATCGCAGTAAGATACGGGTGTTGGAGGACGGCTGCACGAAAATGGTGCGTCGGTGGTGCTTTTTTAACTGGAAAGATCGTTCATGGGAGAACCAAATGGCAGCGAAAAAAATTCTGTTTTTGA
Source organism: Janthinobacterium sp. (assembly GCF_031995485.1). Classification (NCBI taxonomy): domain Bacteria; kingdom Pseudomonadati; phylum Pseudomonadota; class Betaproteobacteria; order Burkholderiales; family Oxalobacteraceae; genus Janthinobacterium; species Janthinobacterium sp. Next base: position 2,629 of record NZ_DAMAGB010000004.1, on the reverse strand, counting down.
CCGGCGACTTTGCGGAAGATTATGAAACCATGGTGCCTTTCCAGGCGCTGCTGATGCTCGGTCATACCGTGCATGCGGTCTGCCCCGGCAAGAAGAGCGGCGAGACGATCAAGACGGCCATCCACGATTTCGAGGGCGACCAGACCTACACGGAAAAGCCGGGCCATCTGTTTGCCTTGAACGCCAGCTTCGACGAGGTCTCGCCGTCCGACTACGACGCGCTGATGATCGCCGGCGGCCGTGCGCCCGAATACCTGCGCCTGAACGACAAGGTGATCGCCGCCGTTCGGCATTTTGCCGACAGCGGCAAGCCGGTGGCGGCCGTCTGCCACGGCGCGCAGTTGCTGGCCGCCGCCGATGTCATTCGCGGCAAGCGCATTTCCGCTTATCCGGCCTGCGCGCCCGAGGTGAAACTGGCCGGCGGCGAGTTTGCCGATATCGCCGTCACCGATGCCGTCACCGATGGCCAGTTCGTCACGGCGCCCGCCTGGCCCGCGCACCCGGCGTGGCTGGCGCAGTTCGTCAAGCTGCTCGGCACCGAGATCCGTTTATAACGCCATGCCTGCCTTCGGGCAGGCTTTATTGAATCGAGTTTTACATGCACGCGCCGCGTACCCACCCCTCCCGCAAACAACTGCCCGCCTCGCGCTGGCGCCAGCGCCGCCTGGCCCAGCTGCCTGTGGGCCTGAGCGCCGCGCAGGAGCGGCAACTGGCGACCCTGCACGATATTTCCACGCTGCTGGCGGGCCAGCACGCGATCGACGCATTGTGCCGCGGCTTTCTGCGCCATGTGATGGCGTTTTCGGAAGCGGTGGGCGGCAGCGTGCGCATCCTCGATCCGCAGAACGACACGGTGCATATCGTGGTCCATGAAGGCATCTCGGATGCGATGGTCGAGGAAGAGCACTGCATGCGCAATAACGATTGCCTGTGCGGCGCGGCAGTGGCGCAGGGCGTGATCCAGATCCGCGACTTTCGCAAGGTGGCCGCCATCGAGCGTTTCCGCTGCCAGGACGAAGGTTTTACGGCGATCGCCGTGTTTCCCATCCTGGTGCGCGAACAGGCGATCGGCAGTTTTTCGCTGCACTTCAGGCAGGCCACGGTGCTGGGCCAGCAGCAGCACGGCTGGCTGGAGACGCTGGGCCAGAGCCTGGGCATTGCGATAGAAAACCAGCGCCTGATCGCGCGCGAGAAGGAGTTCGCCGTGGCGCGCGAGCGCAGCCTGCTGGCCGAGGGCCTGCACGACAGCATCGCGCAAAGCCTCAATTTCATCAGCCTGCAGGTGCAGATGCTGGACGACTCGGTGCGCCGTGGCGAGCTGGGCGAGGCGGCCGAAGTGCTGCCGCTGATGCGCATGGGCGTCGAGCAGAGCTACCAGGATGTGCGCGAACTGCTGGTCAACTTCCGCACGCGCTGGCATGGCAGCGATCTGCAGGGCAAGCTCGGTGAAGTGCTCGACAAGTTCGAGCTGCAGACGGGGATTGCCGCCACCTTGCAGATGACCGGCAACGGTGCGCCGCTGGCGCCCGAGCAGCAGCTGCAGGTGCTGTTTATCGTGCAGGAAGCGCTGTCGAATATCCGCAAGCATGCGCAGGCCAGTGCGGTCGAGGTAAGGGTGGAAAACGGCCGCGATTTCGCGCTGCAGGTGCGCGACGATGGCGATGGCTTTGCCGCCCATTTGCGCGACAAGAAAACGGAAGTGCAGATCGGCCTGCGCATCATGCAGGAGCGGGCCGAACGCCTTGGTGCGCAATTTGCCATCGACAGCACACCCGGCGGCGGCACGACGATCTCGCTGGCCTTGCCCGAAGCACGGCGCCAGACGGCGTAACAGATAACCAGGTAACTTATTACAGTGAACGATCAAGACAACGCTCCCATTACCATCCTGCTGGTCGACGACCACACCCTGCTGCGCAGCGGCGTCAAGATGCTGTTGCAGCGCAATCCCCGCTTCCAGGTCGTGGGCGAGGCCGCCAATGGACTCGATGGCGTGGCGCTGGCGGGCCAGCTGCAGCCCGACGTGGTGCTGATGGACCTGAACATGCCGGGCCTGTCGGGCGTGGAAGCGCTGCAGCAGATCCTGCTCGAGTGGCCGGCGATGGTGGTGCTGATGCTGACGGTGTCCGAAAACGCGGCCGACCTGGGTGCGGCCCTGCGCGCCGGCGCGCGCGGCTACCTGCTGAAAAATATCGAGGCCGAGCAGCTGGGCCAGGCGATCGTGCGCGCCGCCGCCGGCGAGTCCGTGATCGCCGACGCCATGACGGCCAAGCTGGTCTCGCAATTTCGCGCCGGCCAGAACTCGCCCGAAGCCGACTATGAAAAGCTGACGCCGCGCGAGCGCGAAGCGATGGCCTGCCTGGCGCGCGGCCTGAGCAACAAGGAAATCGCGCGCGAGCTGGACGTGGCGGAAAGCACCGTCAAGATCCATGTGCAGAATATCCTGAAAAAACTCAAGCTCAGCAGCCGGGTGCAGATCGCCGTCTACGCGGTCGAACGCGACCTGGGAAAATAAAGAGCTCTGTCAGCGGTAAATGGGGGAATGTTCCTGAGTTCCTGAGTGCCTGAGGTCTGACTGATCAGACCTTTCCATACAGGAGCACATCATGCGTCCAGAGCAATGGCAGGC